>DXBJ01000019.1 GCA_019116585.1 Candidatus Faecalibacterium gallistercoris
GGGCAATAAGCCCATTGCCCTGATCGGCGGCGGTACCGGCTATATTGGCGACCCATCGGGCCGTACCGATATGCGTTCAATGATGACGCCGGAGATCATCGAGCATAACTGTGAATGCTTCAAGAAACAGATGAGCAAGTTTATTGACTTTTCCGACGGAAAGGCACTGATGGTCAACAATGCAGACTGGCTGATGGATTTGAATTACATCGATTTTCTTCGTGAGATCGGTCCCCATTTCTCTGTCAACCGTATGCTGACGGCTGAGTGTTATAAACAGAGAATGGAAAAGGGTCTGAGTTTCCTGGAGTTCAACTACATGCTGATGCAGAGCTACGATTTCTTTGAGCTGTTCCAGAGATACGGCTGCAACATGCAGTTTGGCGGCGATGACCAGTGGAGCAATATGCTGGGCGGCACCGAGCTGATCCGCCGCAAGCTGGGCAAGGATGCCTACGCCATGACCATCACCCTGCTGACCGACTCCCAGGGCAAGAAGATGGGCAAGACCGCCGGCAACGCGGTCTGGCTGGACCCCAACAAGACCAGCCCCTTCGAGTTCTACCAGTACTGGCGCAACGTGGATGACGCCGACGTGATGAAGTGCATCCGGATGCTGACCTTCCTGCCCCTGGAGCAGATCGACGAGATGGCCACCTGGAAGGACCAGAAGCTGAACGAGGCCAAGGAGATCCTGGCCTACGAGCTGACCAGCATGGTCCACGGCAAAGAAGAGGCCGGCAAGGCCCAGGATGCGGCCCGCGCCCTCTTCAGCGGCGCGGCGGACACCGAGCACATGCCCACCACCACCCTGACCCAGGCCGACCTGACCGACGGCAGCATCGGCATCCTGACCCTGATGGTGAAGGCCGGGCTGGCCGCCTCCAACGGCGAGGCCCGCCGCCTGGTCACCCAGGGAGGCGTCCTGGTCAACGGCGAAAAGGTGGCCGCCCCCACCGCCAGCTACACCGCGGACCAGCTGGCCGAGGGCCTGGTCATCAAGAAGGGCAAGAAGGTCTACCACAAGGTGACCCTGTAACAGCAAAACGACACGGCGCTCCCGCACCGGCCACGGCCGGCAGGGGAGCGCCGCCAGCGTGTCGCAAAAGCGCCACGCTCCAGGGGGAACCCATTTCTGCCCGCATGCGCGGGACAGAAATTCCTTCCCCCTGGTATCCCCCTGGGGACAAAATTGAGCGCTGAACCGCGCACTCGGCCTTGCGGCCTCGCACACTCTCAGCGCTCAATTTCCCTGTAGGTGTCCCGACCGTACGCGCATGTCGTCCGGTCGGGACTTCTTTAACAATCTTAAAATTTCACTTTTCTTTTTGACATAAAAATATTGATTCCTGACCCAAATCAGGTTATAGTTTGTATACTGAATATTATTTTTTTACAGGAGGAATATTTCCATGCCCAGACCCAAAGGAAGCAAGAACAAAATCAAAGTCCCGAAAGGCGCCGCCGTCGATTTTGCATCCGCTATCGCGGCAAAAAACGCCGAGAAGGACCAGATCAGCGATGAACTGGCCAGCATCCAGGCCGGCATCGCGGACCTGAAAGCCCAGCTGAAGGAAAAGCGCGCCGCCCTGAAATCCGTGGACAAGGCGATCACCAAGCTGGAAAACCAAAAGACCGCCGCGGAGGCCAAGGCCGCCCAGCAGGCCCGCCAGGCCGAGATCGACAGTGCCCTGCAAAAGCTGATCGCCGACGGCATGAGCGTGGACCAGATCCTGGACAAGCTGAAGTAAAACCAGCTGCACCGGTATACAAATCAAAAAAGTCCCGACCGGACGACATGTGCGTACGGTCGGGACACCGACAGGGAAATTTGGCGCTGAGAGTGTGCGAGGCCGCAAGGCCGAGTGCGCGGTTCAGCGCCAAATTTTGTCCAAAAGGGGGATATTAGGGGGGAAGAATTTCTGCCGCGCGACTGCGCGCAGAAATGGGTCCCCCCTAAAGCGTGGCGCTTTTGCGACACGCTGAAGCAGGGGCCCCTCATGGGGCCCCTGCTTTTCGTTCGCGCGTCTGTGATGTCAGGAGAGGATGATGGCTTTTTATGGGGCGGGTCTTACGCTTTTGGCCCGCCCTTTGTTCCTGCCTGCCCGGCCGGGAGACGGCCGTAGGTCTCGGTCACGGCGCGGATGCGCCCTGCCAGCTCGGAGGTCAGGGCTGCGCCGTCCACCCGCCAGCGCCAGTTTTCGCCCAGGGTGGAGGGGTGGTTGATCCGGGCGCGGTTGTCCAGGCCCAGATAGTCCTGCAGGGGGATGATGCACCACCGGCCCACCGAGGCCATCGCGGTGCAGACAAAGTCCCAGTGGAGGGGCTCGACGGCGCCGGCGTCCCGGTGGAGGTACCGGCAGACCGCCGCCCGCTCTTCGGGCAGGATGCTGCGGTACCAGCCCGCCACCGTCTCGTTGTCGTGGGTGCCGGTGTAGACCACGCAGTTTGCGGGGTAGTTGTGGGGCAGATAGTCCCTTGCGCTGGAGGAATCCCGGGAGTCGAAGGCGAACTCCAGCACCTTCATGCCGGGGAAACCGCAGTCGGCCACCAGCTGGCGGACGCTGTCGGTGAGGTAGCCCAGGTCCTCGGCGATGACCGGCCTCCGGCCCAAAGCCGCCTGCAGGGCGTCGAACAGCTCTTTGCCCGGGCCCTTCTGCCAGGCGCCGCTGCTGGCGTCGGGCGCCCCTGCCGGCACCCGGTAATACTCGTCAAAGCCGCGGAAGTGGTCGATCCGCACCACGTCGTAGCGCTGGTAGCTGGCGGCCATCCGGTCGATCCACCAGCGGTAGCCGGCGGCACGGTGGGCCTGCCAGTCGTAAAGAGGGTTGCCCCACAGCTGGCCGGTGGCCGAAAAGCCGTCCGGCGGCACCCCCGCCACCCCGGTGGGGCGGCGGTCGCCGTCCAGCTGGAACAGCTCCGGATGGGCCCAGGTGTCCGCCGAGTCGAAAGCCACGTAAATGGGGATGTCCCCGATGATCCGGACCCCTTTGCCGTTGGCGTAGGCCTTGAGGGCCTGCCACTGCGCCTCGAACTGGTACTGGACAAAGCGGTGGAAGTCCATCTCGCCGGCCAGCTCAGCCCGGGCGGCGGCCAGGGCCTCGGGCTGGCGCATCCGCAGGGACTGGGGCCAGCTGTCCCAGGCGGCGCCCCCCTGCCGGGCCTTGAGGGCCATGAAGAGGGCGTAGTCCTCCAGCCAGGGGGCGTTCCGGGTCAGGAAGGCCCGATACCCCGTCTCCGACGGGCCGCCCAGCGCCTGCCAGCGCCGGAACGCCTGGCGCAGCAGGGGCAGGCGGCTCTGGTAGAGCCTGCCGTAATCCACCGCCCCGGGGTCGCTGCCAAAGTCCGCCTCGCGGCAGGCCCCTGCGTCCAGCAGACCCTCCTGCACCAGGGTCTGCAGGTCCACGAAATAGGGGTTGCCCGCAAAGGTGGAAAAAGACTGATAGGGGCTGTCGCCGTAGCTGGTGGGGCCCAGGGGCAGGATCTGCCAAAAGGTCTGGCCCGCCTGGACCAGCCAGTCCACAAAGGCCCGGGCCTGCTGGGAAAAGCAGCCGATGCCGTAGGGCCCGGGCAGGCTGCTGACCGGCATGAGGATGCCGCTAGCGCGTTCGTTCATGTAGTTTTTCTCCATTTTGCTGTGACCAACACCCCGTAATGGTCCGAGACGGCGGGCCCGTCCCGGCCGTCCAGCACGATGGCCGCCCGGGCCACCTCCAGGGGGGTGTCGGTCAGGATGTGGTCGATCCGCATGACGGGCTGGACCAGCCGGTCCTCCCACCCTGCGATGACGCCGGGGATGCTCCCCTCGCCTTCCTGCTGCCGGGCCAGGGCCCAGGCGTCCTGCCAGCCGCGGCCGGTGACAAAATCGTAGCCGCCGCCCCGCTCGGCCGCGGGGGCGTTCAGGTCCCCCAGCACCAGGCAGGGCTCCCCCTGCCGGGCGCCGGCCTCCACCTGCTCCCACTGGGCGGGGAAAGGTTCTTCCTCCTCGCCCCACCAGCCCATGTGGACGCAGATGCACCGGGCCGGGCGGCCGTCCAGGGTCACCCTGGCCGACAGGGCCTTGCGCACCTTCCAGTTTTCCGGGTCGCGGCTGCGGGTGATGAACCAGTCCTCCGCCTGGGCCAGGGGCCCGGGGGACAGCAGGGCCAGCCCCTCCTCGTAGCGGCCGTAGCCGATCTTGGCAAAGGTCCAGGTCCAGTGGACCGGCCAGCCGGCTTCCTGCAGCATCCGGGCCACCCGCAGGGCGTGGTTGTCGGCCCGCAGCAGGGCCCCGGCGGCGGGGGGCGTCCACCCCGCCAGGTCGCCGGCGGCGGGGGGCGCGGTCCGGGTCTGGTTCACCTCCTGCAGGGCGATCAGATCCGGCCGCAGCCGCAGCACCTCCCGGACAAAATTCTCACAGTCGCGGCTGTAAGCAGGGCTTAACAGGCTGTGACAGTTCAGGGTCAGCAGTTTCATGAGGGTTCCCACCTGCCTTTCGTGTGGATGCCGGCATCAGAGGATGTCGTTGATATCGGATTTGAGGACGTCCGCCTTGGGGCCGTAGATGGCCTGCACGCCGGTGTCCTTCAGGATCAGGCCCAGGGCGCCCTCCGCCTTCCAGGCGTCCTTGCCGGCCACCTTGGCGGGGTCCTTGACGGTGACCCGCAGGCGGGTCATGCAGGCGTCCACGTCCACGATGTTCTCCCGGCCGCCCAGCAGGGCGATGATCCGCTCGGGCTGGCTGTCCTTGCCCGCAGCCTGCCCGGCAGGCGCCGCGGCCGGGGCTGCCTCCTCGTCGCCGGCGTCGTCGGTGTAGTTGCCCAGACGGCCCGGGGTGGCGAACTGGAACTTGCCGATCATGAAGTACGAGACAAAGTAGCCGATGATGAAGAACACGACGCAGCAGATGACGAAGTTCAGCACGTCGCCGCCCAGGCCGGCGGTGAAGCTCATGGGCAGGCGGCTGAGCAGCTCCAGGTTGCCGAAGGAGTGCAGCCGCAGGTGGATGACGCCGGCCATGGCAAAGGCCACGCCCTGCAGCACCGCATAGACCACGTACAGGGGGATGGCGCAGAACATGAACATGAACTCCAGCGGCTCGGTGACGCCGGTCAGCAGGACCGCGGCGATGGTGGAGATGAACATGGAGCGGTAGCTCTTGCGCTTGTCGGGGTCCACCCGGCGCAGCATGCCCAGGGCGATGCCGATCAGCAGGCCGGTGGCGCCGATCATCTGGCCCACTTTGAAGCGGGCGGGGGTGACGGTGGTGAGCAGGTTTTCATACCCGGCCAGATCGCCGGCGTTCTTGAGGTTGATCAGGTCGGTGACCCACGCCAGCCAGAGCGGGTCCTGGCCAAAGACCTGGGTGCCGGCGTTGGCGCCGGTGAGGATGGTGTAGGTGCCGCCAAAGGAGGTATAGTTCATGGGGATGGTGAGCATATGGTGCAGGCCGAAGGGCAGCAGCAGACGCTCGAGGGTGCCGTAGATGAAGGGCGCCAGGATGGGCGAGGTCTCGCTG
>DXBJ01000020.1 GCA_019116585.1 Candidatus Faecalibacterium gallistercoris
AAGCTGAGGCGCGTCCAGCGGACGAAACAGCCGAAGCGGAGCAGGGGCAGCGGTCTGCCTTTTGCAAGCCCGCTGCGACGGGCGCAGCAAAAGCAGGGAACCGCAACCACCAGGGGGAAGGAATTTCTGTCGCGCGACTGCGCGCAGAAATGGGTTCCCCCTAAAGCGTGGCGCTTTTGCGACACGCTTTATAGCATGGCTGTGCAAGAGTGCAAGCGGCGCGCAGGGCGCGATGGCCGGAACAGGGTGCGCAAAAATTGCGCAAAAGCTGAAAAAGAACGGCTGATTTTTGTGTAAAATGTGGAAGGAAAGAGAAACCTTGCCCGAAACCTTGTAATTTCGTCAAAATTGTGAAATAATAAACCCAAAGAAGCCTGCCGGCCAGACGGGACGACCGCAGAGGGCCTGCGGCTTCCCGTGCCGGCGGCAGGGCCGGCCAGTGCGGGCCATTGTGTGAACGGCCCGCGGATATGGAAGGCAGAGAAAAGGAAATGAAAGAGACAGACACTACCGCAAAGCCCAGCTTGAAGCTGCAGGCTTACCACTACTTAAAAAGCAGGATCTTGAGCTGCGAGTATGCCCCCAGCCAGTTTTTGAACGAACAAAAGCTCTGCGCGGAGATGGGCAACATCAGCCGCACCCCCATGCGGGACGCTTTGGGCCGGCTGGAACAGGAGGGGCTGATCGCCATCCTGCCCAAGAAGGGGCTGATGGTCTCGCCCATCACCGACGAGGACGTCCACAGCATCTACGAGGTGCGGCTCCTGGTCGAGCCCTACGCCCTGCGGGTCTACGGCAGCCTGCTGCCCCGGGAGGAACTGGAAAAGTTCGTCTACCTGATGCAGAACCCTGACGTCATCCCGGATTTTTACGCCGCGGACGATGCGTTCCACGATCTGCTCATCAGCACGCTGCCCAACAAGTACCTGCGCTCGGCCCACGACTCGATCACAGGGCAGAACACCCGCTTCCGCATCATGACGGGCAAGGTGGGCATGATCAGCCGCACCGCCACCTGCGAGGAGCACCTGGCCATCCTTCAGCCGGCGCTGGAAGGAGACTGGGACGGGGCCGCCGCGGCCCTGACCCATCACCTGGAGCTGGCCCGGGACAAGGCCGAGCAGACCCTGGCCCGCATCCATCTGGGCGAGCCGGCGCCTGCCGCCGCGGAAAAGGCGGACAAAAAAGAATGACAGGAGGACCCATGGAGATCCGCATCGGGGACATCACCCTGCCCCACCGGGCCGTGTTCGGGCCGATGGCGGGCTTTACCGACGCGCCCTGCCGCCGCCTGATGGCCGCCCACGGGGCGGGCTTTACCGTCAGCGAGATGGTGTCCAGCCGCGCCCTGACCTACGGCGACCACAAGACCCTCAGCCTGCTGCGCCCTGCCACAAAGGGCGCGCCCTACGGGGTGCAGCTGTTCGGCGAGGTGCCCGAGATCATGGGCCAGGCCGCCGCCTGCATCGAAGGGGAGGACTTTGATTTTCTGGACATCAACATGGGCTGCCCCGCGCCCAAGATCGTCTCGGGCGGGGCGGGCAGCAAGCTGATGCTCCACCCCGAGCTGTGCGGCGAGATCGTCGCCCAGGTCAAGGCCCACACCTCCCGGCCCGTCACCGTCAAGATGCGCAAGGGCTGGGACGACGAGCACGTCACCGCCGTAGCCTGCGCCGTGGCCTGCCAGCAGGCCGGCGCATCCCTGATCACCGTCCACGCCCGCACCCGGGCCCAGATGTACATCCCCGGCATCGACCTTGCCATCATCCGGGCGGTCAAGCAGGCGGTGGACATCCCGGTCATCGGCAACGGCGACATCCAGACCCCCGCCGACGCGCTGGCCATGCTGGAGCAGACCGGCTGCGACGGCGTGATGATCGCCCGCGGCGCCCTGGGCGACCCCTGGCTGTTCGAGCGGGTCAACGCCGCCATCGAGGGCCTGCCCGAGCCCCCCGCCCCCAACCTGCAGGCGCGGATGAACGCCCTGCGCCGCCAGGTGGAGGAGATGGTGGAGCTGAAAGGGGAATACACCGCCATGCCCCAGGCGCGCGCCCAGGCCATCCATTACATGAAGGGCCTGAAAGGCGCCGCCGCCCTCCGCCGTGCGGCCTGCAGCCTGACCTATCTGTCCGATTTGGACAGCCTGATCGACACGGTGTTCACCGCACAGCGCAAACTCTCTGACTGAATGTTCAAGACCACCCCTGCCCTTCGTCCGGGAAGAGTAGGGGCGTTTTTGACGGAAAGGAACCGCAGCATGAAACAAGCTCTTCTCATCGCCAGTTTTGGCACCACCGTGCCCCGGGCGGAACAGGAGGCCGCCGCCCTGGAAAGGGCCCTGGCCGCCGCTGCCCCGGGCTGGACGGCCGTCCGCGCCTATACCAGCGGGATGGTCCGCCGGGTTCTGGCCCGGCAGGGCCGCCCGGTGGATAGCCCGGCCGAGGCTCTGGCCAAACTGCAGGCCGGCGGGGCCGGGGAGGTGTTTGTCCAGCCCACCCACTTCCTCCGCGGCATCGAGTACGACAAGCTGAAAGCCGAGGCCCTGGCCGCCGCCGGCGGCTTTGCCCGGCTGCGGGTGGGGCGGCCCCTGCTGGACGACACCCAAGCGGTGCGGGAGATGGCCGCCCTGCTGGCCGGGCTGTATCCGGCGCAGGCGGGGCAGGCCCTGGTCCTGATGGGCCACGGCACCGCCGCCTTTGCCAACCTGGTGTATCCGGCCCTGCAGGCGGCTTTCGCCCTGGCCGGCCGGCCCGACGTCCGGGTGGGCACGGTGGAAGGCTGGCCCACCCTGGAAGAGGTCCGGTCCGGGCTGCGGGCCATGCCCGGCGTCCGCCGGGTGCGGCTGGCTCCCCTGATGCTGGTGGCCGGGGACCACGTCCAAAACGATATGGCCGGGCAGGACCCCGGCAGCTGGAAAAATATCCTCACCGCAGACGGGTACCAGGTGGACTGCGTCCTGCAGGGCCTGGCGGCCCAGCCGGCCGTGCAGCAGCTGTATGCGGCCCGCCTGCGCAGCGATCTGATGGGTTGAATGGCATTTGAACATTATATCCGCAGCGGGCAGAAGATGCTGCGCTGCGGCTACACCACCGGCACCTGCGCGGCCCTGGCCGCGGCGGGGGCAGCCAGGCTGCTGCTGACAGGGCAGCGGCCTGCTTTGCTGTGCCTGCGCACCCCCAAGGGCTGGCCGGTGGAGGTGGAGCCCGCCGCCCTGGAGCGTGCGCCGGGCCTGGCCCGCTGCGCCGTCCGCAAGGACGCCGGGGATGACGCCGACGTCACCGACGGGATGCTGGTGTGGGCGTCGGTCCGGCTGACCGGGGCGCCGGGGGTGCAGATCGACGGGGGCGAAGGGGTGGGCCGGGTGACGAAGCCCGGCCTGGACCAGCCGGTGGGTGCCGCCGCCATCAACCGGGTGCCCCGCCGGATGATCGCCGAAGCGGTCCAGGCAGAGCTGGACGCCGCCGGCTGCCGGGGCGGGGCCGAGGTGGTGATCTCCATCCCCGGCGGGGCCGAGCGGGCCCGCCGCACCTTCAACCCCCTGCTGGGGATCGAAGGGGGGCTGTCCGTCCTGGGCACCTCGGGGGTGGTGGAACCCATGAGCGAGCAGGCCATTGTGGACACCATCGGGGTGGAGCTGCGCCAGGCCGCCCATGCCTCGCCCGACGGCCGCCTCATCCTGACCCCCGGCAACTACGGCATGGATTTCCTCGCCGCCCAGGGCCTGGACGGGCTGGGGGCGCCGGTGGTCCGGTGCTCCAACTTCCTGGGGGAGGCGCTGGACATGGCGGTGGCGGAAGGGTTTGGCGCGGTGCTCCTGGTGGGGCACATCGGCAAGCTGGTCAAGCTGGCCGGCGGGATCATGAACACCCACTCCCGCATGGCCGACTGCCGCACCGAGCTGTTCTGCGCCCATGCGGCCGCGGCCGGGGCCCCGGCGGCGCTGTGCCGGGCCCTGCTGGCGGCCCCCACCACCGACGCCTGCATCGCCCTGCTGGACGCGGAGGGCCTGCGGGCCCCCGTGCTGGACAGCCTGACGGCGGCGGCCCAGCGCCACCTGGAACGGCGGGCCGCCGGAGCCTGCCGGGTGGGGGTGGAACTGTTTTCCAACGAATACGGCCCGCTGGGGATCAGCCCCGCGGCCCGGCAACTGATCGAACAATGGAGGAACGATGGAACGACCAATGGCTGAAAAGGCTGCCGCTGCCCCGCAGGCGGGGACGCAGCCCGGAACGAACAAGGCCGGCAAGGGCGCTTTCTACGCGGTGGGCGTCGGCCCGGGAGACCCTGAGCTGCTCACCCTCAAGGCGGTGCGGCTTTTGGAGGCGTGCCCGGTGGTGGCCGCGCCCCGCACCGCCGGCGGCAGGATGGTGGCCCTGGACATCGCCCGGCGGGCGGTGGACCTGCGGGGCAAGGAGATCCTCCCGCTGGATTTTTCCATGTCCCCCGACCCGGCCAAACGGGCCGCCGCCCAGCAGGCCGCCGCCGACCTGGTGCGCCGGAAGCTGGAGGCGGGGCTGGATGTGGCCATGGTGAACATCGGGGACGTGTCCCTTTACGCCACCTGCTCTTACTTGATGGAGCAGCTGGAAGCGGAGGGCTTTGCCACCGCCCGGGCGGCGGGGGTGCCCAGCTTCTGCGCGGCGGCGGCCCGGCTGAACATCAGCCTGACCGGCATCGACACCCCCCTGCACATTTACCCGGCCGCCGAGGAAGAGGACCTGGCCACCTCCCTGCGCCAGCCGGGGACCAAGATCCTGATGAAGAGCGCCCGCCGGCTGCCCGCCGTGCTGGCGGCCCTGAAAGAGCAGGGGCTGGCCGGGCGCAGCGCCCTGGTGGCCAACTGCGGCCTGCCCGGGGAGCTGGCCCTGCCCCGCCTGGACGGCCCCGAAGGGGACGCCGCCCTGGACGCGGGCTATTTTGTCACTGTCATCGTCAAGGAGGGATAAGGATGGTACACTTTGTGGGGGCGGGCCCCGGCGCGCCCGATCTGCTGACCCTGCGGGGCGCGGCCCTGCTGGAACAGGCCGGCTGCATCATCTACGCCGGCAGCCTGGTCAACCCGGCCCTGCTGGCCCGGGCCCGGGACGGCTGCGCCATCTACAACAGCGCCGGGATGACCCTGGAGCAGGTGCTGGACGCCATCCGCCGGGCGGAGGCCGCCGGGGTGGACACCGTCCGGCTCCACACCGGGGACCCCTGCGTCTATGGGGCCATCCGGGAGCAGATGGACGCTCTGGACGCCCTGGGCATCCCCTGGGACGACACCCCGGGGGTGTCCAGCTTCTGCGGGGCGGCGGCGGCCCTGGGGGCCGAGTACACCCTGCCCGGCGTCAGCCAGACCGTCATCATCACCCGGCTGGCCGGGCGGACCCCGGTGCCGGAGCGGGAGAGCCTGGCCGCCCTGGCCGCCCACCGCGCCTCGATGGTGATCTTTTTGTCGGCGGGGATGCTGGACCGGGTCCAGGCCGCGCTGCTGGAGGGCGGCTGCCCGCCCGAGACCCCCGCCGCCCTGGTCTACAAGGCCACCTGGCCGGAAGAAAAGCTGGTGCGCTGCACGGTGGGCGCCCTGGCCCAAAGCGGGGCCGATGCCGGCATCCGCAGCACCGCCCTGGTCCTGGTGGGGGACTTCCTGGCCGGGAGCGGCTACCAGCGCAGCAAACTCTATGACCCCGCCTTTACCACCGGATACCGGGAGGGCAGGGCGTGAAACTGTATTATCTGGTCTTCAGCGCCCGGGGGCTGGCGCTGGCCCAAACGCTGGCCGCCGCCCTGGGAGGCGAGGCGGCCCGCTGCGGCGGCTCCGTCACCCTGCACGGCTGGACCAAGGCCCATTTCCGCACCGGCGCGGGGCTGGTCTACGTGGGGGCCTGCGGCATCGCGGTGCGGGCGGTGGGCCCCCTGCTCCGCAGCAAGGAGACCGACCCCGCCGTGGTGGCGGTGGACGAGCAGGGGACCTGGGCCGTCCCCCTCCTGTCGGGGCACCTGGGCGGGGCCAACGCCCTGGCCCGGGCCATTGGCCGGGTGTGCGGGGCGCAGCCGGTGCTGACCACCGCCACCGACGCGGGCGGGTTGTTCCCCATCGACGACTGGGCCCGCCGCCAGGGCTGCGCCGTGGCCGACGTCCACAAGATCCGGGACGTCTCGGCGGCCCTGCTGGCAGGCCGGACCCTGCGGCTGTACAGCGACTGGCCCATCGAGGGCACGCCCCCCGCCGGGGTCGCGCTGGCCGGCACAAAGGCGGACTGCGACGCGGCCCTGACCCTGACCGACCCCGGACCGGCCCTCTGGCTGGCGCCCCGGGTGCTGGCGCTGGGGGTGGGCTGCCGGCGGGGGACCCCCGCCGCCGCCCTCGAAGAAGCCCTGGCCGCCCTGCTGGAGCGGGAAGAGCTCTGCGTCAAAAGCATCGGCAAAGTCTGCACCATCGACCGGAAAGGGGACGAGCCGGGGCTGCTGGCCTTCTGCGCGGCCCATGGCTGGCCGCTGGAGACCTACACCCCGGCCCGGCTGCAGGCGGCGCAGGGGGATTTTGCCTCCTCGGCCTTTGTGGCGCAGACGGTGGGGGTGGACAATGTATGCGAGCGGGCCGCCGTCCTCGGCACGGAGGGGGGCGCGCTGGCCGTGCGGAAACAGGCCGGGGCGGGCGTCACGCTGGCCCTGGCCGCAAGGGCCTTCAGGCCGGATTGGAAGTGGACGGAATGAACAAAGTATATGTGATCGGCATCGGCCCCGGCGGGGCCTGTGGGATGACCGCCGCGGCCCGCGCCGCCCTGGAAGAAGCGGAGGTCATCTGCGGCTACACGGTCTATCTGGACCTCATCGCGCCCCTGGCCCCGGGCAAGGAGCTGCGCTCCACCCCCATGACCCGGGAGCTGGACCGCTGCGCCATGGCCCTGGAGCTGGCCGGCGAGGGCCGGACCACCGCCCTGGTATGCAGCGGGGACGCGGGGGTCTACGGGATGGCCTCGCCCCTGCTGGAGCTGGCCGCCGCCTACCCCGCGGTGGAGGTGGAAGTGATCCCCGGCGTGACGGCGGCCCTGGCAGGGGCGGCGGTGCTGGGGGCGCCCCTGGGGCACGATTTCTGCACCGTGTCCCTGTCCGACCTGCTGACCCCCTGGCAAGTCATTGAAAAGCGGCTGCGGGCCGCGGTGGCGGGGGACTTTGTGCTCTGCCTGTACAACCCTGCCTCCCACCGGCGGCGGGATACCCTGCGCCGTGCCTGCGGCGTCCTGCTGGAGGCAGGCCGCGCCCCCGGCACCCCCTGCGGCTGGGTGCGGAACATCGGCCGGGGCGGCCAGACCAGCCGCCTGCTGACCCTGGCCGCCCTGCAGGAGGAAGAAGTGGATATGTTCACCACCGTTTTTGTGGGCGCGTCCTCCACCCGGGCGGAGGGGGGCCGCCTTATCACGCCCCGGGGGTACCGGACGTGATCGTCGTGTTCAGCGGCACCACCGAGGGCCGGCGGCTGTCCAGCCGGCTGGCGGCGGAAGGGGCGGCCGTCACCGTCTGCGTGGCCACCGGGTACGGCGCGGCCGAGCAGGGCGCGGCCCCCGGCCTGACCGTCCACACCGGGCGGATGGAGGCCGAGGAGATGGCGGCCCTGCTGGCAGGGGCGGCCCTGTGCGTGGACGCCACCCATCCCTATGCCCGGCAGGCCAGCGAGAACATCCGGGCCGCCTGCCGGCAGGCGGGCGTCCCCTGCCTGCGGCTGCTGCGCCCGGCCAGCCCCCTGCCTCCCGGCGCCCTGGCCGCCCCCGACGCCCCGGCGGCGGCCCGGCTGCTGGAGGGGACCGAGGGGGGCATCCTGCTGGCCACCGGCACCAAAGAGCTGCCCGCCTTTGCGGGGCTGGGCGGGGCGCGGCTGTACCCCCGGGTGCTGCCCACCCACGAGGCCCTGGACGCCTGCGCGGCGGCGGGCATCCCGGCCCGGAACATCATCGCCATGCAGGGGCCCTTCACCCAGGCGCTGAACGAGGCGCTGCTGCACCAGTACGGGGCCCGCTGGTTCGTCACCAAGGACGGCGGGGCCCCCGGCGGCTTTGCCGAAAAGGCGGCCGCTGCCCGTGCCGCCGGGGCGCAGCTGGTGGTCATCCGCCGGCCGGAAGTGAAAGTAGACGGAGTATCCTATGAGCAGGCTCTGGAAGCCTGCAGAAAGGCGGTGCAGAGATGCCGGACAGACCCAGGATCGCCCTGATCGGGATGGGCGCTTCGGCTGCGACCCTCACGGCCGAAGCGCTGGAAGCCCTGCGCCGGGCCCGGCGGGTGGCGGGGGCCCGCCGCCTGCTGGAGGCGCTGCCCCCGGATGTGACCCGGGACCGGGTCCCGGCGGTGCGGGCCGGCGAGATCTGGCAGGCGGTCCGGGATGTGGACCGGGCCGCCGTCCTCTACAGCGGGGACACGGGATTTTATTCAGGGGCGGCGGAGCTGCTGGAGCTGCTCCGCGGGCAGGAAAGGGAGGCGGAGGTCTTTCCGGGGCTGTCCAGCGTCCAGATGCTGGCGGCCCGGCTGGGCCGGCCCTGGCAGGACTGGAAGCTGGTCTCGGCCCACGGCCGCGCCTGCGACCCGGTGGCCGCCGTCTGCGGCGGGCAGCCGGCCTTTTTCCTGACCGGCACGGGGGAGGGCGGCCCCGCCGCCCTCTGCCGGCAGCTGACCGCCGCCGGCCTGGGCGGGCTGCCGGTGACGGTGGCGGAAGCGCTGGCGATGGACGGGGAAAGGCTCTTTGCCGGCACGGCGGCCCAGGCCGCCGGGCGGGGGTTCGGGCCGCTGGCGGTCCTGCTGGCCGAGCCGGCCTTCCGCCTGCCGGCCCGCACCCCCGGCTGGCCGGACGGGACCTTCGTCCGGGCCGAGGGCGTCCCCATGACCAAACAGGCCGTCCGGGCCCAGGTGCTGGCCCAGCTGGCCGTCCGCCCCGGCGAGACGGTCTGGGACGTGGGGGCCGGCACGGGCAGCGTCAGCGTGGAGCTGGCCTATGCCAACGGCGGGGCCCCCGTCTGTGCGGTGGAATGCCTGCCCGCCGCCTGCGCCGTCCTGGAAGAAAACCGCCGCCGTCTGGGCGGCTGGAACATCCGGGTGACGGCGGGCACAGCGCCGGAAGCCCTGCAGGGCCTGCCTGCCCCCGACGCCGTCCTGATCGGCGGCACCCGGGGCCGGCTGGAGCCCATTCTGGACGCCATCCTGGCGGCCAACCCGGCGGCCCGGGTCTGCCTGACCGCCATCGCTCTGGAGACCCTGGCCGCCGCCCTGGCGGCGTTCGGCGCCCGGGGGATGGAGCCGGAAGTGACCCAGATCGCCGCCGCCCATGCCGGGGGGCCGGGCAGGCTCCACCTGCTGCGGGCCGAAAACCCGGTCTTTATCCTCACAGCAGCAAAGGAGAAGGTATGAACTCCACCTGCATCCCACAGATCCTGGTGGCGGCCCCCGCCTCGGGCAGCGGCAAGACCGCCGTCACCTGTGCCCTGCTGACGGCCCTGCGCCGCCGGGGGCTGGACCCCTGCGCCTTCAAATGCGGGCCGGACTACATCGACCCCATGTTCCACCGGGCCGCCCTGGGGGTGGACAGCTGCAACCTGGATCTGTTCCTGACCCGGCCCGCCCGGCTGCGGCAGCTCTACGCCCGGCATCTGGCGGGGCACGGGGCGGCGGTGGCCGAAGGGGCCATGGGTTATTACGACGGGGCGGCCCTCACCGACAGGGCCAGCGCCTGGCAGACGGCGGATACGCTGGGCCTGCCGGTGCTGCTGGCGGTGCGGCCCGGCGGGGCCAGCCTGACCCTGGCGGCCCAGATCCGGGGGATGCTGGCGTTCCGCCCCGACAGCCGCCTGAAGGCTGTGATCCTCAACGATTGTTCGCCGGGCTACGCGGCCCGGCTGGCCCCCCTCCTGGAGCGGGAGACCGGCCTGCCGGTGGTGGGCTGCCTGCCCCGGCTGGAGGCCGCCCGGCTGCCCAGCCGCCACCTGGGGCTGTACACCGCCGCAGAGGTCGCGGACCTGGCCGGGCGGCTGGAAGCTCTGGCGGACGCCCTGGAGGCGAACGCCGATCTGGACCGGCTGCTGGAGCTGTGCCTGTGCCCGGCCCCGGAGGCGGAACGGACGCCCCTGCCGCCGGTCCGGGCCCGGATCGCCGTGGCGCAGGATGCGGCCTTCTGTTTCTGCTACCCCGAAAGCCTGCAGGCTTTGCGGGAGGCCGGGGCGGAATGCGTCTTTTTCAGCCCGCTGGCGGACGGCGGCCTGCCCCCGGCGGACGGCCTCTACCTGCCGGGGGGCTACCCGGAGCTGCACGCCGAAGCCCTGAGCCGCAACCGGCCCATGCGGGACGCGGTGCGCGCGGCGGTGGAGGCGGGGATGCCCACGGTGGCCGAGTGCGGGGGCTTCCTCTATCTGGGGCGTGCCCTGGCGGATGAGGAGGGCCAAAGCTGGCCGATGGCCGGCGTTTTGCCGGGGCAGGGCTTTGCGGCCCGGGGGCTGGTCCGCTTCGGCTATACCACCCTGACGGCGGAGCAGGACAGCCTGCTCTTCCGCAAAGGGGAGGCCGTCCCCGCCCATGAGTTCCACCACTGGGACACCACCTGCCCCGGGACGGCCCTGGCTGCCTGCAAGCCCGACGGCCGGGCCTGGCGGTGCGGTTTTGCATCCCCGGGGCTGTACGCGGCCTTCCCCCATCTGTACTGGGCGGGCAGGCCGGAGCTGGCCGCCCGGTTTGTCCGGGCCGCCGCAGCGTATCGAAAGGAACACCATCATGCAGACATTTGATTCCATCGCCGCCCTGTGCCGGGCGGCATCCGTTCCGGCGGACCAGGCCGCACGGGAGGCGGCTCACCGCCGCTGGGCCTCGCTGGCCCACCCCCTGGGCAGCCTGGGCCTGCTGGAGACCATGCTGGAGGACGCCGCCGCCCTCACCGGCAGCGCAGAGCTGGATTTCAGCCGCCGGGCGGTGCTGGTCCTCTGCGCCGACAACGGGGTGGTGGCCCAGGGGGTGACCCAGACCGGCCCCGAGGCCACGGCGGCGGTGGCCCGGGGGCTGGCGGCGGGCCGGAGCCCCGTCTGCCGGATGGCCCAGGCCGCCCGGTGCCAGGTGGTGCCGGTGGACATGGGCATTTTGGACTTTGCCCCGACGGAGGGGGTGCTGTCCTGCCGGGTGGGCAACGGCACCGGCGACATCACCGCCGGCCCTGCCATGAGCCGCGCCCAGGCGGAACAGGCTGTCCTGACCGGGGCGGCCCTGGCGGCCCGGCAGGCCGATGCGGGGACCACGCTGCTGGCCACCGGGGAGATGGGCATCGGCAACACCACCACCTCGGCGGCGGTGGCCTGCGCCCTGCTGGGCCGTCCGGCAGAAGACTTCACCGGCCGGGGGGCGGGCCTGTCCGACGCGGGGCTGGCCCGCAAGGTGGCCGCCGTCCGGAAGGCCCTGGCCCTCAACCGCCCCGACCCCGCCGACCCCCTGGACGTCCTGGCCAAGGTGGGCGGTTTCGACCTGGCGGGGCTGTGCGGGGTGTTTTTGGGCGGGGCGGCCTGCCGGGTGCCGGTGCTGGCCGACGGCCTCATCAGCACGGTGGCGGCCCTGTGCGCCGTCCGGCTCTGCCCGGGGGCGGCCAAGGCCGTCTTTGCCAGCCACGTTTCGGCCGAGCCGGCGGGCCGGGCCGTCCTGGACGCCCTGGGCAAACAGCCCCTCATCACAGCGGGGATGCGCCTGGGCGAGGGCACCGGCGCGGTGGCCTCCATCCCCCTGTGGGATATGGCCCGGGCGGTCTATGCCGAGAGCTACAGTTTTGCACAGTGCGGCGTGGAAGCCTACCAGCCGCAGGGAGGGTGAGGATGTTCACGCTGGTCATCGGCGGGGCGGCCTCGGGCAAGAGCGAATACGCCGAGAGCCTGCTGCTGGGCGCCCCCGGCCCCCGCTATTATCTTGCGACCATGGAGCCCATGGAGGACGCCGAGTGCCGCGCCCGCATCGAAAAACACCGCCGCCAGCGGGCCGGCAAGGGGTTCGTGACCATCGAGCGGGGGGTGGACCTGGCCGGTCTGGCCCTGCCGGCGCGGGGGGATGTCCTGCTGGAGGACCTGGGCAACCTGGCCGCCAACGAACTGTACAGCCCGGCGGGGTCTGGCCCTGCCGGCGCGCTGGGAGCCGTGGTGGAAGGGGTCCGGCATCTGCGGGCGGAGTGCCGCGGGCTGGTGGTGGTCTCCAACGAGATCTTTGCCGGCGGGCGGGACTACGCCCCGGGCACTGAGACCTATCTGCGGCTGCTGGCGGACGCCCACCGGGCCCTGGCGGCCCTGGCGGACAACGTCTGCGAGGTGGCCTGCGGGCTGCCCATTTACTACAAGGGAGCAAAACCATGAATTGGGAACATTGGAAAGCCCGGGCCGGCCGCCTCAAGGCCCAGGCCGGGCAGAAGATCGGCCATGCCGCCGGCCGTGCCGGGAAGATCCGGCTGCCGGGCGGGCTGCAGACGGCGGCGGAAACGCTGGCGGTGGCCTTTGGGATGTTTTCGGCCGTGCCGGCGCCCCAGCCGGCCTGGAACGAAAAGAATATGCGCTACGCCCTGTGCGCCTTCCCCCTGGTGGGGGCGGCGGTGGCCCTGGCCTTTGGGGCCTGGGGCTGGGCGGCGGCGGCCCTGGACCTGCCGGTGCTGCTGCGGGCGGCGGGCTTCTGCCTGCTGCCGGTCTGGATCACGGGCGGCATCCACCTGGACGGCTACGCCGACACCTGCGACGCCCTGGCCAGCTACGCCAGCCAGGAAGAGCGCCTGGCCATCCTCAAGGACCCCCATTGCGGGGCTTTTGCGGTGATCCGGCTGTGCAGCTGGTTCGTGGCCGACCTGGCCCTGTGCGCCGCCCTGCCCCTGACCAGCCGGGCGGTGGGCTGCATGCAGCTGGGCTTTGTGCTGGAGCGGGCCATCTCGGGCTGGGCGGTGGCCGCCCTGCCCCTGGCCAAGCACACCGGCCTGGCCCATACTTTTTCCACCGCGGCGGACCGGCAGCGGGTCAAGCTGATCCTGACCGGGGTCATCCTGGCCGCGTCCATGCTGCTGGTGGGGATCGGCGGGGTGTCGGGCTGGGCCATGCTGGCGGCGGCTCTGGCCGCCCTGGGGCGGTACGCCGCCGTCTCCCGGCGGGATTTCGGTGGCATCACCGGCGATCTGGCGGGGTGGTTTTTGCAGCGGTGCGAGCTGTGGATGCTGGGGGCCCTGGTGGCCGCCCAGCTGATGGAGGCGCGCTGGCTATGACGTTGATCACCGGCCCGCTGTGGAGCGGGAAACGCGACGCTGCCTGCCGCCTGCTGGGCTGCACCCGGGCAGAACTGGCCGCCCATGCCGTCTGGGACGTGCAGGAGCTGGCCGCCGCCTGCCAGGACCCCGCCGGGCTGGAAGCGCTGGCCGACCGGCTGGCCGAAGGCTACGAGATCGTGATCTTGACCGAGGAGGGCGGGGGCGTGGTCCCCGCCGACCCGGCCCAGCGCGCCGCCCGGGAAAAGGCCGGGCGGCTGGCCTGCCTGCTGGCGGCCCGGGCCGGATGCGTCGTGCGGGTCTTCTGCGGCCTGCCGCTTGTTTTGAAAGGGGAGTGCAAGCTATGAAAATCTATCTGCTCCGCCATGGCACCACCGACTACAACACCCAAAAGCGCTACCAGGGCCAGCGGGACATCCCCCTGTCCACCCGGGGGCGGGAGGCTCTGTGCCAGGCGGATCTCAGCCCCGACGTGGTCTACGTCAGCCCCATGACCCGGGCCCGGCAGACCGCCCGCATCCTGTTCCCCCAGGCGGAACAGATCGTGGTGCCGGGGCTGCGGGAGATGGACTTTGGCACCTTTGAGGGCCGCAACTACATCGAAATGGAAAACGACCCCGACTACCGCGCCTGGGTGGCGTCCAACTGCGAGAGCGCCTGCCCCGACGGGGAGCGGAAGGAGGACTTCTGCCGGCGGTCCTGCGCGGTGTTCGCCAAACTGGTGGACGACGCCTTTGCGGCCGGGCGGGAACAGCTGGTGATCCTGGCCCACGGCGGCACCCAGATGTCGGTGATGGAGCGGTTTGCCCTGCCCCGCAAAGAATACCACGCATGGCTGGGCCCCAACGCCGGGGGCTACATCCTGGAGGCAGACCCTGCGGTCTGGGCGAGGGAACACACCCTGCAGTGCCTGGCCCAGGTCCAGTATACCAAAGACGCCCGCCGGGCCGGGGAGGCCGGATGCTGACCGCCCTGGCGGTGCTGGGGGGCTTCGGGCTGGACCTGCTGCTGGCCGACCCCGCCTGGATGCCCCACCCGGTGGTGGGGATGGGCCGGGCCATTGCCGCGCTGGAAAAGCGGCTGCGCCGGCTGTTCCCTGCCACACCGGCGGGGGAACGGGCGGCCGGCCGGGTGCTGGCCGCGGCGCTGCCTCTGGGGACCTTTGCCCTGGCGGCGGGGGCGCTGGCCCTGGCCTACCGGCTGCACCCGGCGGCAGGGTTTGCCCTGGAGACGCTCTGGTGCTGGCAGGCGCTGGCCCTGCGGGGCCTGGCCGACGAGAGCGGCAAGGTCTACGCCCAGCTGGCAAAGGGCGATCTGCCCGCCGCCCGCCGGGCCGTCAGCCGGATCGTGGGGCGGGATACCGGTTCCCTCACCGCCGCAGGGGTGACCAAAGCCGCCGTGGAGACGGTGGCCGAAAACTTTTCGGACGGGGTGGCCGCCCCCCTGTTTTACCTGCTGCTCGGGGGCGCGCCCCTGGGCCTGGCCTATAAGGCGGTGAACACCATGGACAGCATGGTGGGCTACAAAAACAAGACCTACCTCCACTTTGGCCGGGCGGCGGCCCGCCTGGACGACGCGGCCAACTTTCTCCCGTCCCGGCTGGCGGCGCTGCTCTGGATCGGGGCGGCGGGCCTGGCCGGCTTCGACGGGCGGGGGGCCTGGCGCATCTGGCGGCGGGACCGCCTGCGCCACGCCAGCCCCAACTCGGCCCAGACCGAATCGGCCTGCGCCGGGGCCCTGGGCGTCCAGCTGGCCGGCCCCGCCTGGTATTTTGGAGAATACTACGACAAGCCCACCATCGGGGACGACACCCGGCCGGTGGAGCCCGCGGACATCCTGCGGGCGGACCGGATGCTGTACCTGGCGGGTTTTCTGGCTTTGGGGCTGGGGCTGGGGCTGCGCTTTGGCCTGGCGGCCCTTTTGAGGTGGTTATGACAAAGAAAACGGATCCGATCCTGACCCACGGCGGGGACTGGGCCGGCTTTGCCGCCGAGTACGGCGCGCAGGCCCCCCTGCTGGATTTTTCGGCCAACGTCAGCCCGCTGGGGCTGCCGGCGGGGGTGGCGGCGGCCCTGGCAGGGTGCGCCTCCGGCTGCGACCGCTACCCCGACCCCCTCTGCCGGGAGCTGACGGCGGCCATTGCCCGGGCCGAGGGGGTGCCGGCAGAGTGGGTCCTCTGCGGCAACGGTGCGGCCGACCTGATCTGGCGGGGAGCGCTGGCCCTGCGGCCGGGCCGGGCGCTGGTCACCTCCCCCGCCTTTGCCGAGTACGAGGCCGCCCTGGCCGCCGTGGGCTGCCGGGTGGAGCGGTATGCCCTCCGGGAGGCGGAGGGCTTCCGGCTGGACGAGGGCTTTCTGGAAGCCATCCGGCCGGGGGTGGGGATGGTTTTTCTCTGCGAGCCCAACAACCCCACCGGCCTGACCAGCCCCCGGCCCCTGCTGCTGCGGGTGCTGGATCGCTGCCGGCAGGCAGGAGCGCTGTTGGTGGCGGACGAGTGCTTTGGGGATTTTCTGGCCGACCCGGCCGCCCATACCCTGAAAGGGGCGCTGGAAGGGGGCGGCCTGCTGCTGCTGAAAGCCTTCACCAAGCTGTACGGGATGGCGGGGGTGCGGCTGGGTTATGGCCTGTGCGCCGACCCCGCCCTGCTGGCAAAGCTGCGGGCGGCGGGGCAGCCCTGGGCGGTCTCCACCCCGGCCCAGGCCGCGGGGCTGGCCGCCCTGAAAGAGACCGGGTATGTGCAGGCCGTCCGGGACCTGATCGCGGACCAGCGGCCCCGGCTGGCCGCGGGGCTGGCGGCGCTGGGCTGCCAGGTCCTGCCGGGGGAGGCGAACTATCTGCTGTTCCGGTGCGGCACACCGCTGGCAGAGCCGCTGCGCCGGCGGGGCATCCTGCTGCGCAGCTGCGCCAATTACCATGGCCTGGGCCCGGACTGGTACCGCACCGCCGTCCGCACCGGGCCCGAAAACCGCCGCCTGCTGGCGGCCCTCAGGGAGGTGCTGGGATGAAGGAACGGAACGATCCCGCCGGGGCGCGAACGGCCCCCGCGGAAAAAGGCCGCCGGGCCCGCTGCATCATGGTGCAGGGCACCATGTCCGGGGCGGGCAAAAGCCTGCTGTGCGCGGCGCTGTGCCGCATCTTCCGGCAGGACGGGCTGCGCTGCGCCCCTTTCAAGAGCCAGAACATGGCCCTGAACAGCGCCGTCACCAGGGACGGGCTGGAGATGGGCCGGGCCCAGGCGGTGCAGGCCGCCGCCGCCGGGGTGGAGCCGGATGTGAGGATGAACCCCGTCCTGCTCAAGCCATCCAGCGACGTGGGCAGCCAGGTGATCGTGATGGGACAGGTGCGGGGCCAGATGCCCGCGCGGGAGTATTTCCGGTACAAAAAACAGCTGCTCCCCGAGATCCTGGCGGCCTACGAGAGCCTTGCGGCGGAGTACGACGTCATCGTCATCGAGGGGGCGGGCAGCCCCGCCGAGATCAACCTCAAGGCGGACGACATCGTCAACATGGGCCTGGCCAAACGGGTGGACGCCCCCGTCCTGCTGGCGGGGGACATCGACCGGGGCGGGGTGTTCGCCCAGCTGTACGGCACCGTCGCCCTGCTGGAGCCCGAAGAGCGGGCCCGCATCAAGGGGCTGGTCATCAACAAGTTCCGGGGCGATGGGGAGATCCTCCGCCCCGGCCTGGCCCCGCTGGAACAAAAGACCGGCATCCCGGTGGTGGGGGTGGTGCCCTACGTCCGGGTGGAGATCGACGACGAGGATTCCCTGGCCCCCGGCCTGGACCAGACCCGGGTCCACAAGCCTCTGGACGTGGCGGTCATCCGGCTGCCCCGCATCTCCAACTTCACCGACTTTGCCCCCCTGGAGCAGCATCCCCTGGTGGGGGTGCGGTATGTGACGGGGGCGCAGGTCCTGGGGACCCCGGACGCGGTGATCCTGCCCGGGACCAAGAGCACCCTGTCCGACCTGCTGTGGCTGCGCCAGAGCGGGCTGGAGGCTACCCTGCTCAAGCTGGCCGCCGCCGGCACGCCGGTGCTGGGCATCTGCGGCGGGTACCAGATGCTGGGCCGCACCATTGCGGACCCCGACGGCGCCGAAGGGGAGGCCGGGGCGGTGCTGCGGGGGCTGGGCCTGCTGCCGGCGGACACCCTGTTCCGCCCCGAAAAGACCCGCACCCGCGTCAAGGGGACGGCGCTGGCCGGCCCCTTTGCGGGGGCTGCGCTGGAAGGCTACGAGATCCACATGGGCCGGACCGAGACGGACGGCGGGGAACCCTTCTGCCGCCTGGAAGATGGCCGGGCCGACGGCTGCGCGGCGGGCAGCGTGTACGGCACCTACCTGCACGGCCTGTTCGACACCGGCGAGGCCACCGCCCGGCTGGCGGACGCCCTGTGCCGGCGCAAGGGGATCCGCCCGGCGGGGCCGGAGGCCGTCCCCCTGTCCCACGCCGCTTTTCAGGAGCGGGAGTTCGACCGTCTGGCCGCCGCGGTGCGGGGCGCGCTGGATATGGAAGCCATTTACCGCATGATGGAGGATTGAGATGGAGCTTGGACTGGTACACCTCTACTGGGGCGAGGGCAAAGGCAAGACCACGGCCGCCATGGGCCTGGCGCTGCGGGCGCTGGGCCAGGGGGCACGGGTGGTGATCGTCCAGTTTTTGAAAGGGGCGGACACCGGCGAGGTGCCCCTGCTGCGGCAGCTGGGGGCCGAGATCTACCGGGGCAAGGCGGGGCAGAAATTCATCTTTCAGATGGACGAGGCGGAAAAGGCCGCCACCCGCCGCCTGCAGGACCAGAACCTGGCCGCCGCCCTGGCCCGCCCGGCGGACCTGCTGGTGCTGGACGAGGCCTGCGCCGCCTGGCAGCTGGACATGGTGGACCGGCAGCTGCTGGAGCGGGCGGTGCGCGGCCGCCCCGCCGGGCAGGAAGTGGTGCTGACCGGCCGGACCCCCGCCCCCTGGATGGAGGAGCTGGCCGACTATTCCACCGAGATGCGCTGCCACCGCCATCCCTATGAGAAGGGCATCGCAGCCCGGAAGGGGGTGGAGTTTTGAGCGTGAAGCACAGCCTGCCCGGCGACATCGAGCGGACCAGCCTGGCCATCATTGCCCGGGAGCTGGCTGCCCGTGGGATCGAGATCCCCCCCGAACACCAGGCGGTGGTCCACCGGGTCATCCATGCCACCGCCGATTTCGACTACGCGGCCAGCCTCCGCTTCACCCCCGGCGCCGCGGCCTTGGGGGCGGCCTCCCTGGCGGCCGGCGGGACCATCGTCACCGACACCAATATGGCCCTGGCCGGGGTGAGCAAGCCCGCCCTGGCCCGGCTGGGGGGCGCGGCCTTCTGCTATATGGCGGACCCGGCGGTGGCCGCCGCGGCCCGGGCGGCCGGCACCACCCGGGCGGTGGCCGCCATGGGCCATGCCGCTGCGGCCCACCCGGGGGCGGTCTTTGCGGTGGGCAACGCCCCCACCGCCCTCTTTGCCCTCTGCGACGCCATGGAGCGGGGAGATTTCCGCCCCGCCCTGGTCATCGGGGTGCCGGTGGGCTTCGTCAACGTGGTGGAGAGCAAGGAGCGCCTGATGGAGGTCTGCCAGCGCATCGGCGTCCCGGCCATCGCGGCCATGGGCCGCAAGGGAGGCAGCAGCGTGGCCGCCGCCATCTGCAACGCCCTGCTCTACACCGCCGCCGGCCAGCTGGACCCCGCCGCCCGTGGGTGGTGAGCCGGTTTCGGCGGCCCGCAACTGCTGGTTGACAGATTGCCAAGCCCGCTTTCTTCCCTGAAACCGTGCGTTTGTGTACAATATAGCCAGAACATAAACCGGCACGTTGTTGCACGGACAAAGGAGGAACGAACCATGATTTTGGCAGATAAGATCATTGCCCTGCGCAAGAAGGCGGGCTGGTCCCAGGAGGAGCTGGCCCAACAGCTGAACGTCAGCCGGCAGTCGGTCAGCAAGTGGGAGGGGGCGCAGTCGGTGCCCGACCTGGAGCGCATTTTACAGATGAGCCGCCTGTTCGGGGTCAGCACCGACTATCTTTTGAAAGACGAGCTGGAAGCCCCTGACACTTCTCTTCTGCCCGACAGCGGGGACAGCCCCCTGCGCCGGGTGACGATGGAAGAAGCCTCTGCTTATCTGGACCTGAGCCGGCGCAACGCGCCGTGGCTGGCCTTGGGGGTGGCGCTGTGCATCTTTTCGCCCATTGTGCTGCTGATGCTGGGCGGCCTGAGCGAAGCGCCCGGCTCACGCCTGACCGAGAACGCCGCCGGCGGCATCGGGATCGTGATCCTGCTGTTGATGGTGGCCGCGGCGGTGGCGCTCTTCATTGCCTGCGACGCAAAAATGGAGCCTTTTCACTTTTTGGAGAAGGAGCCCTTTGAGACCGAGTACGGTGTGGCCGGGATGGTGCGCCAGCGCCAGCAGGAATTTCGCCCCATGTACACCCGGCTGAACATGGCGGGAGGTTGCCTGTGTATCCTGGCGGCGGTGCCCCTCTTTGCGGTGCTGGCCGTTTCGCCTGCCGGACAGGAGGAATACAGCCTCTGGTTTCCGGCATCCGTCTGCGTCCTGCTGGCTTTGGTCGGGCTGGGGGTCTTCGCGCTGGTGTATGGCGGGACCTGCTGGGAGGCCATGCAAAGCCTGCTGGAAGAAGGGGACTACACCCGCCGCAACAAGGCCCGCAAACAGGTGGTGGAGGCGGTCAGCCTGATCTACTGGCTGGTCGTGGTGGCCGGATACCTGGCCTACAGCATCCCGACCGGAAACTGGGCCTATTCCTGGCTGGTCTGGCCGGTGGCGGGCATCCTGTACGGGGCGGCTGTCACCGTTCTGGGCCTGGTGCAGGACGCCGCCGGAAAGAACCGGCGTGCCTGACTGCACGATCTCAAGCTCATCTCAAGGACGGCGTGGTATCATACAAGAAAAAGGAGGCGCGTTTCATGGATACGCAGGAACAGATCGGCCGGTACCGCATCCTCAACCGGGATGCCATCAAGTACATCGCCATGTTCACCATGCTGCTCAACCACATTGCCCAGATCTTTATGGCGCCGGGGGCCTTCTGGACCCTGGTCCTGACCGACGTGGGGTATTTCACCGCGCCGGTCATGTGTTGGTTTCTGGTGGAGGGGTACGGCTATACCCGCTCGAAAAAGCGGTACGGCCTGCGGCTGGCGGCCTTTGCGGCCCTGTCCGAGCTGCCCTTCTGCCTGGCTTTCACCCACGGGGCGGTGCTGTCCTATTATGGCATGAACATGATCTTCTCCCTGCTGCTCTGCTTTTTGATCCTTGTGGCGGACGAAAAGATCCGCTCCGTTCCGCTCCGGCGGCTGGCGAAGGTCGGGCTGACCCTGCTCACCGTCATCCTGCCCAGCGACTGGAACCTGCTGGCCCCCGTCTACACCATGCTGTTCGCCTGGGCCCGGGGCTCCCGCACCAGGGCCAAGTGGGCCTTTTTCTGGGCGGTGGTCCTGTTCTGGGGGCTGCTCTGGATGGGCGGCCTGGCCCTGCCGGCCTGGTACAATCTGGCGACCAGCCTGGGCGGGGCGGCGGGGGTGGCCCTGGCCGCCGTGGCCATCCTGTACCTGTACAACGGCCGGCGCGCCGCTCATGGCCGCCGCTTTGCCCAGTGGTTTTTCTACTGGTTCTACCCGGTGCATCTGCTGGTGCTGGGCCTGCTGCGCGTGGCGCTGATGTGAACAAACGGAAAAAGCCCGGGAAGTCCCGGGCTTTTGCTGCGTTCAGTCTTTTTTACGGATCTCAAAGGGCAGGCCGTACAACGTCTCGGTGCGGGCGCACTTAAAACCATTGTCGCGGAAATCTTTTCGGATGATAATGGAGTTCAGGCAGTCGTAGCCGAGTCTGCGGTACAGGCGGATCGCGCCCTCGTTGCGGGCGACAGCCTCAATGTGCAGAAAGTCGGAATAGGACTGGACGATCTCTTCGGCGAGACGCACCGCCGCGGTGCCGATGCCTCGATTCTGCCAGGCGGGGAGGACAAACAGAGTTTCCAGCCAGTCGGCCGGGCCGCCCCGGCTGCCCAAATGCAGGAAGCCGACGCGCTCGCCTTCGCTGAGGATAAAGGAGAAGGAATGCTTTCCTGCGGTCCATGCCTGCAGGTCCTGCAGGGCTTCGGCTTCGGTCTGTTCCACAAAGCTGTGACACCGCCAGAAAGACTGGATCAGGGAAACGGCGGCCTCCTGTTCGCCGTTGTAGAGCTGTAAATGGACCATGGGGCGCTCCTTTTTTCGTGAAGTGTATGGATGAAAAAGAAAAACCGGCCTGGAAGGATCCCAAGCCGGCCATTGGAGCGGGTAATCGGAGTCGAACCGACCTCCACAGCTTGGAAGGCTGTTATACTAGCCGATGTACTATACCCGCACTTGTAGCAGTTATTATACCATGGCGCCGGGCAAAAGTCCAGAGGGAAAATCACAAAATCCGGCCTTTACACCGGCGGGGCTTTCCGGTAAGATAAGGGAGAGGCAAGTAAAAAGGAGGGGGTCCCATGTCTGCCATAGAAGAAAAGGTGCGCGGGCGGCTGTTCGCCATGCAGGACAAGCAGTACCAGGCGTTCCAGCAAAAGCTGCTGCCCAGCCTGCCGCCCGAACGGGTGATCGGGGTGCGGACGCCGGCGCTGCGCCAGTACGCCCGGCAGCTGGCCGGCAGCGGGGAGGCCGCAGCCTTCCTCGCGGCGGCGCCCCACCGGTACTATGAGGAAAACAACCTCCACGCCTTTCTGCTGGAGCGGGAGCGGGATTTCTCCGCCGCGCTGGCCGGGGTGGAGGCGTTCCTGCCCTATGTAGACAACTGGGCCACCTGCGATATGTGCAGCCCCGGGGTGTTCGCCCGGCACACCGGCGAACTGCTGGAGCCGGTGCGGCGGTGGATCGGGTCGGGGCAGACCTACACCGTCCGCTATGGGCTGGGGATGCTGATGCGCTACTATCTGGACGGTTCTTTCCGGCCCGAATACCTGGCCTGGGCGGGGGAGGTCCGCTCGGAGGAATACTATGTGCGGATGATGGCGGCCTGGTACTTTGCCACCGCGCTGGCCAAACAGCCCCAAGCCGCCTGGCCCTGGGTGGCGGAGCCCCGGCTCGCCCCCTGGGTGCGGGCCAAAGCGGTCCAGAAGGCGCTGGAAAGCCGCCGCATCTCCCCGGAGCAGAAACAGGCCCTGCGGGCTTTGCGCGGTACGTTCACAAAAGGTTTATGAGCGGAAGGCGGTTTTCCTGTTTACTTTGCGCGCGTTTTATTGTAAAATAGGCACAATGAGATATTCTGTAAGGGTGAGTGAACTGTATGGGATTGAAATATAACCGTATCCTTCTCAAGATCAGCGGCGAGGCGCTGGGGGGCGAAAAAGGCTCCGGCTTCGACGAGGCCGCCATGGACGCCATCTGCGGCGGCGTGAAGAAAGCGTACGACCTGGGCGTCCAGATCGGCATCGTGGTGGGCGGCGGCAACTTCTGGCGCGGCCGCACCAGCGGCAGGATGGAGCGCACCCTGGCCGACAAGATCGGGATGCTGGCCACCGTCATGAACGCCCTGGCCGTCTCGGACAAGCTGGCCCAGCTGGGTGTGCCCAGCGAGGTGTTCTCTTCCATCGAGATGCCCAAGGTGGCCCCCGTGTTCGACCGCAAGGCCGCCCTAGCCGCCATGGAGGCGGGCAAGGTGGCCGTCTTTGGGGGCGGCACCGGCAACCCCTTCTTCTCCACCGACACCGCCACCGCCCTGCGGGCCGTGGAGGTGTCCGCCGACGTGATGTTCAAGGCCACCATGGTGGACGGCGTCTACGACAAGGACCCCCACAAGTACCCCGACGCCAAAAAGTACGATACCCTGACTTTCTCCAAGGTGCTGGAGGACCAGCTGGCCGTCATGGACGGCACTGCGGCCACCCTCTGCCGCGACAACCGGCTGCCCATCCTGGTGTTTGACCTGGCCGACCCCGACAACATCGCCCGGGCCGTCCAGGGCGAAAATGTGGGCACCCTGGTCTATGAGGGCTGAGCGGACGGTATACTTACATTATCACGGTCAAAACTGGGCCTCCCAGCCCGGCAGGATACGATAACGAACAGGAGATAAACGACTATGAGCAGCAATACCAAGGTATTCGAGGACAAGATGAAAAACTCGGTGGAGCATCTGGAGCGGGAGCTTGCAGCCGTCCGCGCCGGGCGGGCCAATCCTGCCGTGCTGGATAAGGTGACGGTGGACTACTACGGCGCGCCCACCCCCATCCAGCAGGTGGCGTCGGTGGCCGTCAGCGAGGCCCGCACCCTGACCATCACCCCCTGGGACCGCAGCCTGCTGCGCCCCATCAGCAAGGCCATCCAGGCCAGCGACGTGGGCATCAACCCCATCGACGACGGCCAGACCATCCGGCTGAACTTCCCCGCGCCCAACGAGGAGCGCCGCCGCCAGCTGGCCAAGGACGTGTCCAAGATGGGCGAGGAGGCCAAGGTGGCCATCCGCAACGTCCGCCGCGAGGCCATGGACAAGGCCAAGGCCCTGAAAAAAGCCGGCGAGCTGACCGAGGACAGCCAGAAGACCATGGAAGAGGACGTCCAGAAGATCACCGACAAGTACAGCAAGCTGGTGGATAAGGCCGTCGAGGAAAAGCAGAAGGAGATCATGTCGGTCTGAGCCGGCCGCATGGATCGCCGCAAACAAACGGGAGGTGCCGTGTGCTGGGAGGTGCGCGGCACTTTTTGCGATACAGGGCGCGCCAGCGCCTGGGAGGAACGTTATGCCGCAGCATCCTGAAGACTTTGCCAAGGGGCTTTCGGTGGGCATCATCATGGACGGCAACGGCCGCTGGGCCAAAAAGCGGGGCCTGCCCCGCACCGCCGGCCACAAAAAAGGGGCCGAGGTGTTCCAGCAGATCGCCGACTACTGCGACCAGCTGGGGCTGGCGTCGGTGTACTTCTATGCCTTTTCCACCGAGAACTGGAAGCGCCCCGCCGAAGAGGTGGGCGCCATCATGAAACTGCTGGGGGAGTACCTGGTCCGCGCCTTTGACTACAAAAGCCGCAACAACAAGATCGTCTTTCTGGGCGACCGCACCGCCCTGGAGCCCCGCTACCAGCAGCTGATGAACGAGATCGAAGAGGGCACCGCCGACCGCACCGGCATGGTGCTGAATGTAGCGGTGAACTACGGCGGCCGCCAGGAGATCGTCCGGGCGGCCCAGGCCCTGGCCCGCCAGGCCGCCGCCGGCCAACTGGACCCCGCCGCCATCGACGAGCAGATGCTGGCGGCCCATCTGTACACCGCCGGCCAGAAGGACCCGGACCTGATTCTGCGCCCCAGCGGGGAAAAGCGGCTGTCCAACTTCATGCTCTGGCAGGCGGCCTACGCCGAGCTGGTGGAGATGGACGTCCTCTGGCCCGATTTTACCCCGGCCGACCTGGACGCCGCCATCGAGGAGTACAACCGGCGGTCCCGCCGGTTCGGCGGCATTTGAGTTTTGCCACGTACAAGGAGAAACGATGAAAACACGAGTGATTACAGCCGTTGTGGGCATTGCCGTCCTGGTGCTGGTCATGCTGACCTTCAACACCCTGCTTTTTAACCTGATCGTGGCGGCGGTGGCCCTGATCGGGATGCACGAAGTGTATGCCGCCCTCGGCTTTGACAAACGGGACTGGCTGCTGTACGCGGTCCAGGTGCCTTACACTTTGCTGGTCATGCTGTCCAGCTATCAGGTGGCGCGGCAGAGCGTGATGCCGGTGTCTTTTGCGCTGCTGCTGTTCTACTGCATCTACCTGGTGGTGCGCAACGGCAGCGTCAGCTATCAGAAGGTCAGCGGGCTGGTCTTTTTTTCCGGGATCATCCTGTTCTGCTTTTATTCCCTGATCCACCTCAAGATCCTGCTGCCGGTGTCGGAATACAGCTACGACGCCATTTTCTTCATCCTGCTGGTGCTGTGCTTCGCCTGGGGCGGGGACACCTGCGCCTATTTTGCGGGCCGCGCCTTCGGCAGGCACAAACTGTGCCCCAAGGTCAGCCCCAAAAAGACGGTGGAAGGCGCGATCGGCGGGGTGCTGGGCACCATGCTATTCGGGGTGATTATCACGGTGGCCTATTCCCTCATCGCAGACCGGACCGAAGCTTTTACCCAGAGCAACATCGGGGTGTCCATGTACCTCATCATCGCCCTGCTGGGGGTGGTGGCCGCAGTGCTGGGCATCTATGGCGACCTGTTTGCCAGCGTGGTCAAGCGCCAGTGCGGCATCAAGGATTACGGCACCATCTTCCCGGGGCACGGCGGCATTCTGGACCGCTTTGACAGCGTCATGTTCATCGCGCCCTTTGTCTCGATGGTCATCACCGCCGTGTTTTACAACTGAAAAGGAGGGGCTTGCCCTATGGCAAAAAAGATCACTCTGCTGGGGTCCACCGGCTCCATCGGCACCCAGAGCCTGGATGTGATCCGGGCGGAGGGGTTCGAGGTGTTCGGCCTGTCGGCCCACCGTCAGGTGGACCTGCTGCTGCAGCAGATCGAAGCGTTCCATCCCCGGGCCGTCTGCGTCACCGACCCGGCGGCCGCCCAAAAGCTGGACGCCGCCCTGGCGGGCCGGGCGGGCGCGCCGGTGCTGCTGCGCGGCCCGGAGGGGCTGCGGCAGCTGGCCGCCATGGAGGGGGCCGACGTGGTCCTGAACAGCGTGGTGGGCATTGCCGGGCTGGGGGCGTCCCTGGCCGCCATCGAGAGCGGGCATGACCTGGCCCTGGCCAACAAGGAGAGCCTGGTCACCGGCGGGCACCTGGTGACCCAGGCGGTGGAGCAGCACGGGGTCAAGCTGCTGCCGGTGGACAGCGAGCACTCGGCGATCTTCCAGTGCCTGCAGGACGCCGAGAGCGCCCGCTCCCTGACCAAGATCCTGCTCACCGCCTCGGGCGGGCCCTTCTTTGGGATGAAGGCCGGCCAGCTCAAGGACAAAAAGAAGGAGGACGCCCTCCGCCACCCCAACTGGAACATGGGGGCCAAGATCACCATCGACAGCGCCACCCTGATGAACAAGGGTCTGGAGCTGATCGAAGCGGTGTGGCTGTTCGGCCTGCCGCCCGAAAAGATCCAGATCGTGGTCCAGCGCCAGAGCATCATCCACTCGGCGGTGCAGTTCAGCGACCATTCCATCCTGGCCCAGATGGGGGTGCCGGATATGCGCATCCCCATCCAGTACGCCCTGACCTGGCCCCGGCGGGGCGGCCCCGCGGCCCCCGAGCTGGACTTTGCCGCCCTCAAGGTGCTGACCTTCGACGTGGCCGACGAGGAGACGTTCCGCTGCCTGGCCGCCTGCAAAAAGGCCATTGCCAAAGGGGGCCTGGGGCCCTGCGCCGCCAACGGTGCCAACGAAGAGGCGGTCAAGCTCTTTTTGGAGGATAAGATCGGCTTTTTGGACATCGGGCGCCTGGTGGAGGCGGTGGTGGACAGCGACCGCTTCGGCGGCAGCTACACCCTGGCCGACGTCTACGAGTGCGACCGGATGGCGCGGGCCTTTGTCCACGCGGCGCTCTGAGGGGCGCGCTCCGGCGCCTGACCCCATTTTGACCTTTGGAACCATGTTTGCTGCGTTCAAAGGAGGCTTATGACGATACTGCTAACCATTCTGGCGTCGCTTCTGGTGTTCGGCGCGGTGATCGCCGTGCATGAGTTCGGGCACTTTGCAGCGGCCAAACTTTCGGGCATCCAGGTGAACGAATTTGCCATCGGGATGGGCCCCGCCCTGTGGAAAAAGATCGCCGGGGGCACCCAATACACCCTGCGGCTGCTGCCGGTGGGGGGCTATGTGGCCATGGAAGGCGAGGGCAGCCCCGAATCCAACCAGGCCGAGCGCGCCCGGGACGGCCAGCCGGAGGAGGAGACGGAAAACCCCATCCCGCCCGACCAGCGCACCGGCATCCCCTTCCCGGAGGCGGCGATCTGGAAGCGGGCCATTGTCATGGCCGCCGGCCCCCTGATGAATTTTGTGCTGGGCTTTGTGGTGCTGGTGGGGCTGATCGCCTTCCGGCCCGAACCCATTGCCAGCCGGGTCATCTATGAGGTGGAGGAGGGGGCCCTCTGCGGCCAGACCGGCCTGGAGGCCGGGGACGAGATCGTGGCCATCAACGGCCGGCGGTGCTTTGTGGCCAACGACATCCTCTACGAGCTGGCCCGTACCCGGGACACCCAGGCCGACTTCACCGTCCGCCGGGACGGGCGGCTGCTGGAGCTGCCCGGCGTCCGCTTCGACACCTACACCGGCGAGGACGGCGGCACCCGGATGAACATCGGCTTTACCGTCTACGCCCTGGCCCGGACCCCCCTCAACGTCCTGAAAGAGAGCGTGAACAGCGAGCTGTACTATAGCCGGATCATCTTCACCTCTCTGATCGACCTGCTGCAGGGCCGGGAGAGCATCAACAACCTGTCGGGCCCGGTGGGCATCGTCTCGGCCATCAGCCAGGCCGCCAGCTACGGCCTGACCGACGTGGTGGAGATGCTGGTGCTGATCACCGTCAACCTGGGGGTGTTCAACCTGCTGCCCATCCCGGCGCTGGACGGCGGGCGGCTGGTGTTCCTGGGGGTGGAGGCGGTGATCCGCCGGCCGGTGTCCGAGCGCCTGCAGGAAAATCTGACCCTGGCGACCTTCATCCTGCTGTTCGGGCTGATGATCTTCGCCACGTACAACGATGTGATCCGCCTGTTTACGGGCGGTTTGTGACCGGGCGGCTGAGGCCCATGGCCCGCCCCCTACGGAGGTATCCCCATGCGCGTGCGCAAGCGTGAAGTAAAGATCGGCAATGTCACCATCGGCGGGGCCAACCCCATCGCGGTGCAGACCATGCTCAACGTCCCGGTGGAGGACATCCAGGGCAATGTGGAGCAGGCCAGGCGGTGCGCGGCCGCCGGCTGCCAGATCCTGCGTGTGACCTGCCCCACCCCCGCCGACGCCGCCTGCATCGAGGCGGTCAAGAAGGCGGTGGATATACCCATTGTAGCGGACATCCATTTTGATTACCGTGCGGCATTGGCCTGCGCGGCGGTCGGGGTGGACAAGATCCGGATCAACCCCGGCAACATCGGCAGCGACGACCGCGTCAAGGAAGTGGTGCGGGCCTGCCGGGCGGGGGGCATCCCCATCCGCATCGGGGTCAACGGCGGCAGCCTGGAAAAGCACATCCTGGCAAAGTACGGCGCGCCGGTGCCCGAGGCCATGGTGGAAAGCGCCCTCTACCACGTCCGCCTGCTGGAAAAGTTTGACTTTGACGACATCGTCATCTCCATCAAGAGCTCCAACGTGCCCCGGATGATGGAGGCCTACCGCCAGCTGTCGGCGGTCACCGACTACCCCCTCCATGTGGGGGTCACCGAGGCGGGCACCTACCAGATGGGCCTGCTTAAGTCGGGCATGGGCATCGGCGGGCTGCTGCTGGAGGGCATCGGGGACACCATCCGGGTGTCCCTGGCCGCCGACCCCGAAAAGGAAGTGGAGGCCGGCTTCAACATCTTGCGGGCGGTGGGCTTCCCGGTGGCGGGGCCCGAGGTCATCACCTGCCCCACCTGCGGCCGCACCCAGTACCCCTGCACCGAGATCGCCAACGAGGTGGAGCGCCGGCTGCAGGGCTATCCCAAATCCATCAAGGTGGCGGTGATGGGCTGCGTGGTCAACGGCCCCGGCGAGGCCCGGGAGGCCGACATCGGCATCGCCGGCGGCAAAGGGGAGGCCGTCCTCTTTGTCCACGGGCAGCCGGTGCGCAAGCTGACCGGCGACAACATCCTGGACCAGTTCATGGAGGAGATCTACAAACTATGATACAGCACACCATCCGGCAGGCGACCCAGGCGGACCTGGACTGCCTGCTGCCCCTGTACCGGGCGGCGGCGGCCCGGCCCGACTGCCCCTGGGATGAAACATACCCCGACGCAGCCACCCTGCAGGCGGACCTGGCAGAGGGCCGGCTGTTCTGCGCCAAAGACCCGGAGGGCCGGGTGATGGGGGCCTACGCCCTCACCTTTCACGACGAGGGCACCGAAGCTCTGACCTTCTGGGACCGCCGTCTGGAACCCGCCGGGGAAGTGGTGCGGCTGCTGGTGGCCGCATCCTGTGAAAACCAGGGGCTGGGCGGCCGGCTGCTGGCCGACGCCGTGGCCCGCCTGGCCCGTATGGGCTGCCGGAGCTGCCGCATCCTGGTGGCCCACGATAACCACCGGGCCCTGCGGGCCTATGCCGGGCAGGGCTTTGCCCGGGTGGGCAGCGCCCGCCTCTACGACACAGACTTTGACTGCTTTGAAAAAGCGCTGGAAGGAGAAGCGATTTGAAACCACTGGTATCCCAGCTGTGGCCCCAGTTCATGGCCGACCCGGACTTTGCCGCCTGTTTCGGCAGGGTGATCGTCGAGCATGCCCTGATGCTGCGGGCAGAACAGAGGGTGATCTTTACCTTGCAGAGCGCCGCGCCGCTGGACAAGAGCCTGTGTGCGCGGCTTTTGGCGTCTTTGCAGCCCGATTATGAGGGCTACCAGCTCTCCATTGAGAACCACTACCCTTACGCCGCCCTGGACGAGGCCGCCCTGCTGGGCATCTTTGAGGAGATGAAAGGGGAGGGCGTGCCCATCAACGGCTTTCTGGACCGGTGCACCCTGGCCATCGAGGGCAGCCGGATCACGGTGGGGGCCCGCAACGGCACCGGCTTTTTGCGGGACCTGCAGTTTGAAAGGCTGCTGGCCGACCGCATCGAGGCCCACACCGGGGAGCGCCCCGAGGTGCGGCTGGTGTCGGCCGCCGGCGAGGCCGAGCGCCGGGAGCTGGAAAAGAAGCTGGAAGAAAAAGCCGCCCCGCCGGTGGTGCAGTTCGAGGCCAGGCGCACCGCGCCTGCCCTGCAGGTGGAGGGCCTGGACCTGACCGACAAGCCGGTCCAGATCTTCCACGGCAAGATGTTCAAGCCCAAGGACCTGACCCCCCTCAAAGACCTGGGGGGCGAGGGCGGCAAGTGCGTGATCTGGGGCGACGTCTTTGCCACCGAGGTCAAGGGCAGTTTCCGCAAGATCTATTCCGTCTCCCTCACCGACTACACCGGCTCCATCAACCTGAAGATCCGCGCCCAGGAAGGGGAGGACTGCTCCAAGTGGGAGGGGCTGAAAAACGGCGCCACCCTTCTGGTGCGGGGCGACTGCGCCTACGACAAATACGAGCACGACTACATCGTCTACCCCTACGACGTCCTGATCGTGGAGCGCCGCCGCCGGGAGGACCATGCGCCCGAAAAGCGGGTGGAACTGCACCTGCACACCAAGCTGTCGGCCCTGGACGGCTTCTGCGACCCGGGCGGCATCGTCCGGCTGGCCCACAAGATGGGCCACCCGGCCATCGCCATCACCGACCACGGGGTCTGCCAGGGGTACCCCGAGGCCATGCTGGCCGCCGACGACATCCACAAGAAGGACCCCGCCTTCAAGCTGATCTACGGCTGCGAGGCCTACTTTGTGGACGACATGGTCCCCTGTGTGTACGGCGTCCAGGAGCAGCCCCTGGAAGGGGAATTCTGCGTTTTTGACACTGAGACCACCGGCCTGGACCCCGGCTGCGAGTACCTGACCGAGATCGGCGCGGTGCTGGTGCGCAACGGCCAGGTGGTGGAGGAGTTCGACACCTTTGTCCGGCCTCCCAAACCCATCACCCCCAAGATCACCGAGCTGACCGGCATCACCAACGAGATGGTGGCCGCCGCCCCTCAGGAAGGGGAGGCCCTGCAGGCGTTTCTGGACTTTGCGGGGGGGCGGGTGCTGGTGGCCCACAACGCCAACGGCTTCGACATCCGCTTTCTGCGGGCGGCCGCCAAACGCTGCGGCATCAAGTTCGAGCCCACCTACATCGACACCCTGACCATGGCCCAGACCATGTACCCCGGGCTGCACAACTACAAGCAGGGCACCATCAACAAGCACCTGGAGCTGCCCCCCTACGAGGCCCACCGGGCCTGCGAGGACGCCGGCGCCCTGGGGCGGATCTTCTGCGTCATGCTCCGCGACCTGGAGGAAAAGCAGATCACCCACATCGGGGGCATCAACACCGGATTGGGCGGCAACCGGGAGGTGCTGCGCAAAAAGTATTACCACATCATCCTGCTGGTCAAGAACCAGGCAGGGCTGAAAAACCTGTACAAGATCGTCAGCAGGGCCCATCTGGATTACTTTTTCAAAAAGCCGCGGGTGCCCCGCAGCCTGCTGAACCAGTACCGGGAAGGGCTGATCGTCACCTCGGCCTGCGAAGCCGGCGAGCTGTACCGGGCCGTGGTGGAGGGCCGCCCCTACGAGGAGCTGAAAAAGATCGCCGCCTACTACGATCTGCTGGAGGTCCAGCCCCTGGGCAACAACGAGTATATGGTCCGGGAAGGCCGGGTGGACAGCATCGAGCGGGTCAAGGACTTCAACCGGACCATCATCCAGCTGGGCGAAGACCTGCACAAGCCGGTGATCGCCACCGGCGACGTCCATTTTCAGGAGCCGGAGGACGCGATCTACCGCTCGGTGATGCAGGCGGCCGGCGGCTACAAGGACGCCGACCACCAGCCGCCCCTCTACTACCGCACCACCGAGGACATGCTGGCCCAGTTCGACTATCTGCCCCCCGAAAAGGCGCGGGAGATCGTCGTCACCAACCCCAACAAGGTGGCCGCCATGATCGACAACAACGTCCGGGCCATCCCCCGGGGCACCTACCCCCCCAGCATCGAAGGGGCGGAGCAGCAGCTGCGGGACGCCACCTGGAAGCGCGCCAAGGAGGACTATGGCGACCCCCTGCCCGACCTGGTGCGGGAGCGTCTGCAAAAAGAGTTGGACTCCATCTGCGGCCATGGGTACGCGGTGCTGTACGTCATCGCGGTCAAGCTGGTGGCCTTTTCCAACGCGGGGGGCTACCAGGTGGGCAGCCGCGGTTCGGTGGGCTCGTCGGCGGTGGCACACTTCTCGGGCATCTCGGAGGTGAACAGCCTGCCCCCCCACTACCGCTGTCCCCAGTGCAAGCACAGCGAATTTATTACCGACGGCAGCGTGGAGGACGGCTTCGACCTGCCGGACAAAAAATGCCCCGTCTGCGGCACCCCCATGCTGGTGGACGGCCACGACATCCCCTTCGAGACCTTCCTGGGCTTTTACGGCGACAAGGAGCCGGACATCGACCTGAACTTCTCGGGGGAATACCAGAGCAACGTCCACCGCTACACCGAAGAGCTGTTCGGTAAAGAGAACGTCTTTAAGGCGGGCACCGTCTCGGGCATCCAGGACAAGACCGCCTACGGCTACGTCAAGCGCTATCTGGAAGAGCGGGGCAAGACGGTCAACCACGCCGAGGAGAACCGGCTGACCCTGGGCTGCACCGGCGTCAAACGGACCACCGGCCAGCACCCCGGCGGCATGGTGGTGGTGCCCGACACCAGCGAGATCTACGATTTCTGCCCCATCCAGCACCCCGCCGACGACGTGGCCGGCGGCCTGCTGACCACCCACTTTGAATTCAAATACCTCCACGACACCCTGCTCAAGCTGGACGAGCTGGGCCACGATATGCCCACCTTCTACAAATACTTTGAGGAGTACACCGGCATCCCCGTGGACAGCATCCCCATGAACGACCCCAAGGTCTACAGCCTGCTGACCAGCCCGGCCGAGCTGGGGGTGACCCCCGAGCAGATCGACAGCCAGACCGGCACCTTCGGCATCCCCGAAATGGGCACCAACTTTGTCCGCCAGATGCTGGTGGAGGCCCGGCCCAAGAACTTCTCGGAGCTGATCCAGATCTCGGGCCTGTCCCACGGCACCGACGTGTGGACCAACAACGCCGACGAGCTGATCCGCAGCGGCACCTGCACCATCGCGGAGGTGATCGGCTGCCGCGACAGCATCATGCTCTACCTGATCCGCAAGGGGCTGGAGCCCAAGATGGCCTTCGACATCATGGAGGCGGTCCGCAAGGGCAAGGTGGCCAAGGGCGGCTTCCAGCCCGGCTGGGAGGAAGCCATGCGGGAGCACGACGTGCCCGACTGGTACATCGAGTCCTGCCGCAAGATCAAGTATATGTTCCCCAAGGCCCACGCGGTGGCCTACCTGATGAGCGCCATCCGGCTGATGTGGTACAAACTTTATTACCCGCAGGCATTTTATGCGGTGTATTTTACAGTCCGTGGAGACGACATCGACTACGAAGCCGCCGTGGGCGGCCCCGATGTGGCCCGCGCCCACATGAACGAGGTGGCCCGCCGCCTGAAAGAGGAAAAGAACGCCAAGGACGAGGACCTGCTGGTCTCCCTGCAGCTGGTGAACGAGATGCTGGTGCGCGGCTACCAGTTCCTGCCCATCCAGCTGGGCAAGAGCCGCGGCGTGAAGTATGTGCTGGAGGACGGCAAGGTCCGCCTGCCCTTCGCGGCCCTCAAGGGCCTGGGCGAGAGCGCGGCGCTGGCGCTGGAAAACGTGACCATCCACGGGGAGGAATACCTCTCGGTGGAGGAGCTGCAGCAGGCTGCCGGCGTCTCGAGCGCGGTAGTCGACCGGCTGCGCCAGGTGGGCGCCCTGGGCGATTTGCCCGAGAGCAGCCAGGTATCCTTCTTCTGAGCGCCCGGACCATCAAAGCAAAAACCTGCCCCCTCGGCTCTGTTTAGCCGAGGGGGCAGGTTTTTGATGTAGTTTTATTTGTTTTATTTGGGTTTACTGCTTGTCCAGCCAATCGGCCATCTTGTTGACGGCGTTCTTGCCGCCCGAGACAAAGAGGATGTCCCCCTCCTGGAAAACGGTGTTGGGGCCCACCGACTCGTTCACCTTGCCGGCGTTCTCGATGGCGATGATGTTCAGGCCGAACTGGCCGCGCAGGTTGACGTCCACGACCGTCTTGCCGATCATCTTGGCGGGCACCGCCAGCTTGGAAATGCTGATCTGCTCGCTCAGCTGGACAAAGTCCAGCATGCCGGTGGTCTCCAGGCGGTGGGCCAGCCGGATGGCCATGTCGTGCTCGGGGTAGACCACCTGGGCGCCCAGCTTGCGCAGGACCTGGCCCTGCTCCTCGCTGGCGGCCTTGGCGATGACGGTGGGGATGCCCATGCTGACCAGGTGCAGGGTGGTCAGGATGGAGACGTCCATCTTCTCGCCGATGCAGACCACGGCCACATCGCAGTTCTGGATGCCGGTCTCCTCCAGGGTCTTTTTGTCCAGCGCCTTGACCACATAGGCGGCCTCGGTGTAGTCCCGCAGGGCGCGGACCTTTTCCTCGTCCTGGTCCAGGACCACCAGGTCCTCGCCGGCCTCGGCCAGCTCGATGGCCAGCGCCATGCCGAAACGGCCCAGGCCCACAATGCCGTAGGAACCCTTTGCTTTCTTTGCTTTACCAAACATTTTGTTTCCTCCTGTCAACCGATGGCGATGTTGCCTTCGGGGTAGCTGACCCGCTCGCCCTTGTCAAAATACCAGACCGAGGCGATGGTCAGCGGGCCAAGGCGGCCGATGTACATGATAAGGATGGACACCAGCTTGGCAGGCACGCCCAACGTGGTGGTGATGCCGGTGGAAAGGCCCACCGTGCCAAAGGCGCTGGTGATCTCGAACAGGGCGTCTACCAGCCGCAGCTGGGGCTCAAAGACCATGGTCAGCCAGGTGCCGGTGAGGACCACGCTGACGGCGATCAGGGTGATGACCGCAGCCTTGCGGAAGGCGCCGGAGGGGATGGAATAGCGGAAAGCCTTCTCGCCCCGGTTGGTGGCGGCGGACTTGATGCCCTGCAGCAGGACGAAGAAGGTGCTGGTCTTGATACCGCCGCCGGTGGATCCGGGGGAGGCGCCGATGAACATCAGCACGATCAGCACCAGCAGGCCGGCGCTGTTGAACTCGCCCAGGGGGTAGGTGGAAAAGCCGGCGGTACGGGCCGATACGCTGTGGAAGAAGGCGCCCAGCCAGGTGATGTCCTCGGTCAGCTTGAGCAGCACCGCGCCCACCACGATCAGCACCGCGCTGACGCTGATGACCACCTTGGTGTGCATCGAGAACTTTTTCCAGCGGAAGCGGTTGTGCAGCACATCCCGGATGACCAAAAAGCCGATGCCGCCGAAGATGATGAGCCCGCAGGTGATCAGGTTCAGGGGGACGTTGTCACGGTAGGGGATCAGGTTCTGGTAGTTGCCCAGGATGTCGAAGCCCGAGTTGTTGAAGGCTGCCACCGAGTGGAAGATGCTGATCCACAGGGCGCGCAGGGGCGGATAATCCTGCACGAACACCAGGAAGCTAAGCGCTGCGCCCGCGCCCTCGAAGCAGAGGGTCATCAGGAAGATGCTCTTGAGGAACCGCAGGATGCCCTGGGCCGAGTCCAGGTTCAGCGCTTCCTGCAGGACGCTGCGCTCCTTCAGGTTGATCTTGCGGCCCATGGCCAGGATGATGCCCGCGCCCACCGAGGTGACGCCCAGGCCGCCCACCTGGATGAGGGCTGCAAGGATCAGCTGCCCTACAAAGGTGAAGGTGTCGCCTGCATCCGTTGCGATCAGTCCGGTGACGCAGACCGCGCTGGTGGAGGTGTACAGGGTGTCGATGTAGGCCACGTCCACGCCTTCCTGCACGCTGAAAGGCATGATGAGCAGCACCGACCCCAGCAGGATCACCAGTGCAAAGCCCAGGGCAATGACCCGCACCGGCGACTGCTTTTTGATGAACTCAAACATAAAATCTCCTTGCTTGCCGTTGCGGCCCGCCGCAGGCAGGCCGCGCCATTTAAGACTGGGGATCGTAAGCCCGAAGGTACGGTTTGTTCAGGAAACTGACCTGCCGGACACCCCATAGTATAGCAGGAAATATGCAAAAGGGAAGAGCGATTTTCACTTTTTTGTAAAAAAGCGGGTTGAAATTTTTTCCGTTTTCACATCAGGGGCTTGTAAAACGGGCCTGCGCCCTACCCAAAGGGGAGCACAGGCCCGTTCTGAAGGTTTTTACGGCAAAGCGCAGGCGGCTCAGGCTGCCTTGGAGCTGGCGATGCTGCGCTGGATGGCCTTGACGATCTCCACGATGGGGATGACCAGGAAAGCCAGGACCAGGGCGACCAGGTACTCGTTCAGGTCCACAGGGGTGAAGCCGAACAGATCAGCCACGAAGGGCACTTCCAGCACGACGGTGGTCAGCACCAGGCTGCCCAGCATGGCGCCCCACAGCACCTTGTTGTGGGTGTGCAGGGTGAACACGCTCTTGCGCTGGCTGCGCATGTTGAAGCTGTGGAAGATCTCGCACATGCTCATGGTCAGGAAGGCCATGGTCATGCCGTCGTCGCTGACACCGCGGGGCATCTCAAAGTAGCCCACTTCCATGCAGTGGCCGATGATATAGGAGGCCAGGGTGATGATCGAGATCAGCAGGCCCTGGTAGGCGATGTCGAAGCCCAGCCCGCCGGCAAAGATGCCGTCTTTCGAGTTGCGGGGCTTGCGCTTCATGATGTCGGCCTCGCCCTGCTCCATGCCCAGCGCCAGGGCGGGGAAGCAGTCGGTGATCAGGTTGATGAACAGCAGGTGGACGGGGTTGAGCAGGGTGAAGCCCAGCAGGGTGGCGCAGAACACGCCCAGCACCTCGCTCATGTTGGAAGCCAGCAGGAACTGGATGGCCTTGCGGATGTTGGCGTAGATGCGGCGGCCCTCTTCCACGGCGCCCACGATGGTGGCAAAGTTGTCGTCGGCCAGCACCATGTCGGCCACGTTCTTGGTGACGTCGGTGCCGGTGATGCCCATGCCCACGCCGATGTCGGCAGACTTGATGGAGGGTGCGTCGTTGACGCCGTCGCCGGTCATGGCGGTGATGGCGCCGTTGCCCTTCCAGGCGGTAACGATGCGCACCTTATGCTCGGGCTGGACGCGGGCGTAGACGCCGTACTTCTTGACGGCCTCGCCGATCTCGCTGTCGGGGATCTTGTCCAGCTCGGCGCCGGTGATGGCCTGGCTGGCGTCGGTGATGATGCCCAGCTCCTTGGCGATGGCCACGGCGGTGTCCTTGTGGTCGCCGGTGATCATCACGGGGCGGATGCCGGCCTCACGGCACTCCACGATGGCGGGCTTGACCTCGGGACGGACCGGGTCGATCATGCCGGTCAGGCCCAGGAAGCACAGATCCTGCTCCAGGAAGGCCGGCTCGTTGCTGGCGGGCTTTTCGGCCCAGTCGCGCTTGGCGGCGGCCAGGACGCGCAGGGCCTGGTCGGCCATGTTCTTGTTGGCGGCCAGGATCTCGGCGCGCTTGGCGTCGGTCATGGGCAGGGCTTTGCCGTTCTCCAGGTAGGTGGTGCAGCGCTTGAGCACCTCGTCGGGGGCGCCCTTGGTGTACTGGACGTAGGCGCCGCCGGCGGTGTGGATGGTGCTCATCATCTTGCGGGAAGAATCGAAGGGCGCCTCGTCCACACGGGGCTGGGCGGCGGCCAGCTCGCCCTTGGGCAGGCCCTCCTTGGCCGCAAAGTTGACCAGGGCGGCCTCGGTGGGCTCGCCTTCGGCCTGGCCCTCGTCGTTCAGGTTGGCGTCGTTGCACAGGGCCATGGCGGTGGCCAAGGGGGCGGTCTCGCCCACGTGCTGGACCACGGTCATCTTGTTCTGGGTCAGGGTGCCGGTCTTATCCGAGCAGATGACCTGGGTGCAGCCCAGGGTCTCGACGGCGGTCAGGCGGCGGATGACGGCGTTGCGGTGGCTCATGTTGGTCACGCCGATGGAAAGCACCACCGTGACCACGGTGGCCAGGCCCTCGGGGATGGCGGCCACCGCCAGGGAAACGGCCACCATGAAGGTGGACAGGACCGAATCCAGGGTGAAGGAACCGGCCACGATCAGGTCAAAGATGAAGATGAACAGGCAGATGCCCAGCACCAGCTTGGAAAGGATGGTGCTCAGCTGCTCCAGCTGGCGCTGGAGGGGGGTCTGCTCCTGCTCGGTGTTGGCCAGGGCGCCGGCGATCTTGCCCATCTCGGTGTCCATGCCGGTCCGGGAGATCAGGGCCTTGCCGCGGCCATAGACCACGGTGGAGCCCATATAGCACATGTTCTTGCGGTCGCCCAGGGGGACCTCGCTCTGGTCCTTGGCCAGGCCCAGCGCCTCGATCACCTTGTTGACGGGGACGCTCTCGCCGGTGAGGGCGGCCTCCTCGATCTTCAGGCTGGCGCTCTCCAGCAGGCGGCCGTCGGCGGGGACGGCGTCGCCGGCTTCCAGCAGCACCACGTCGCCGGGCACCAGCTGGTCGCTGTGGATCGAGACCTGCTTGCCGTCCCGCAGCACCTTGCAGGTGGCGGCGGTCATGGTCTGCAGGGCCTCAATGGCGGCCTCCGCCTTGCTCTCCTGGAAAACGCCCAGCACGGCGTTCAGCAGCACCACGATCAGGATGATAAAGACCTCGGCAAAGCTCTCGCCCGAGATGAAGTTGGTCACCGCAGAGACGGCGGCTGCGATCATCAGGATGATGAGCATGGGGTCCTTCAGCTGCTCGATGAACCGCTGGAGCAGGGTGGGCTTTTCAGCGTCCTTCAGCTTGTTGGGGCCGTACTTTTCGAGCCGGGCAGCGGCCTCCGTGCTGCTCAGACCGTCGGCGCTGGTGTTCAGCTCGGCGATCAGCTCTTGGGGGGATTGCACGTACTCCTGTTTCATTTCTCGGTTTACTCCTCCTGACAGTGTACAGTGTGACGGTGCAAGGGCGCGATCCCTTTGTGGACACGCAAAAGAAAAGACCCATGCACTGGATGGGTTTCCGGTGCATGAGTCTCATTCTCCATTCGATCAGGCTGCCCGGAACCTTTGGGAAAAGGATCGTCCTGACGGGCAAGCCGCGCGCTCTCACGCGGAATTACTCCCTCATGTGTCCTCCATTATAGAGGATGGAGGGACATTTGTCAATGGACAATTCCGTACAAGTGTGAAACAAACGGGCCCGGGCCGCCGGGAAAAAGCCCCGGCGCAGCCTTTTACTCCACGCTGATCATATAGTAGTAGACCGGCTGGCCGCCGCGGATGTGGCTGACCTCCACATGGCTGGGGCACTTGGCCTTGATGATCTCGGTGGTGCGCTCGGCGTCCTCGTCGCTGACGTCGCAGCCCGAGATGACAGTGACGAAGCTGGAGTCCTTGCGGCACATACTGCGGGCCAGGCGGTAGGCGGCCTTGGTCAGGTCGTTGGAGGTGGCGACGATCTTGCCGTTTTCCAGGGACATGATCTCGCCCTTGCGGATCCGCTTGCCGTCGTATTCGCTGTCCCGGGCGGCGTAGGTGATCAGGCCGGTGGAGACGTTGTCGGCGGCTTTCATCATGTTGATGGTGTTGGTCTCCACCGAGGCGGTGGGGTCAAAGTTGAGCATGGCGGTGATGCCCATGGGGATGGTGCGGGTGGGCAGCACCACCACCCGGCGGTCGGCCAGCTTTTCGGCCTGCTCGGCCGCCATGATGATGTTCTTGTTGTTGGGCAGCACAAAGACGGTCTTGGCCGGCACGCTCTGGACGGCGGCCAGGATGTCCTCGGTGGCGGGGTTCATGGTCTGGCCGCCCGAGACCACGGCGTCCACGGCCAGGTCGGTAAAGACGGCCTTGAGGCCCTCGCCGGCGGCCACCGCCACAAAGCCATAGTCCCGATTGGGGTCGACGGCGGCGTAGATGAACTCGCTGGCAATGGAGTCGGAGGCGCGCTGCTTCTGCTCGGCCTCGGCCTGCTTTTCCAGGCTCTTGCCCTGCTTCTGGCGGGCCAGGAACTGCTCGTGCATATTTTCGATCTTGAAGTTGGTCAGGTAGCCGTACTTGATGGCCTCCGAGAGGATCTTGCCGGGGTCGGCGGTGTGGACGTGGAGGTTGATGACGTCGTCGTCCTCGATGCAGACCACGCTGTCGCCGTTGGACTCGGCAAAGGCGCGCATCTTGGCGGCGCTGGCCCCGTCCTCCTTGTGGATCAGGAACTGGGTGCAGTAGCCGTTCTTGATGTCCTCCACCTTCATCAGGTCGTCGGTAAAGACGCCGCGGCCGGCGTTGGCGGTGGACAGCTTGGCTTTGTTCTGGGCGGACTCGGCGGCGGGGATGATGCCCTCGCCGTGGAACACCTTGCCCATGCCCTCGAAGATGATCAGGATGCCCTGGCCCCCGGCGTCCACCACGCCGGCCTTTTTCAGGACGGGCAGCAGGTTGGGGGTGTCGTCCAGGGCGCGCTGGCCGGCGGACAGGACCAGGTCCCACAGCTCGTCCACGTCGGCGATGCCGCTGGCCCGGGCCTCCTCCGAGGCGACGCGGGCCACCGTCAGGATGGTGCCCTCGGTGGGCTTCATGACGGCCTTATAGGCGGCCTCGACGCCCTTTTCCAGGGCGGAGACCAGGTCCCCGGCGCCGGCCTCCTTTTTGCCTTCCAGCGCTTTGGAAAAGCCGCGGAACAGCAGGCTGGTGATGACGCCCGAGTTGCCCCGCGCCCCCCGCAGCATGGCGGAGGCGGCGGTCTTGGCGGCCTCGCCCACGGTGCAGTCGTCGGCCAGGGCGTCCAGTTCGGGCACCGCCGCGCCGATGGTCATCCCCATGTTGGTGCCGGTATCGCCGTCCGGCACGGGGAACACGTTCAGCTCGTCCACGCGGGAGCGCTGGTTGTTGATGTTGTTTGCGCCGGAGATGATGGCGTCACGCAGAATTTTACCACTAATCATTGTTTTTAACTCCTTGTCCTGCCCACGGGCGTGCCCGGGGATCATAATGCCTCAGTCGGGGGGCGGGGGGTCAGGCGATCACGTCGTCGACCGACACGATCACCCGGGCGACCCGCAGGCCGGTCGAACGCTCGACTTCGTCCTGCACCCGGTGGGTGATGCTCTGGGCTGCGGTGGCAATGTTCAGCCCATAGCCGACAGCGATGTGGATCTCGATGATCAGGCGGCCGTTCTCAGAGGTGACGCGGACGCCCTTGTCGGCAAAGTCTTCGCCGCGGACCAGGCTCTTGACCGTGTCGGCCACCCCGCGGGGGGCCATGGCGGCCACGCCGTAGCAGTTCTTGGCGGCTTCGCCTACCAGAGTCGAAAAGTATTCGGCGGAAAAGCGGACATCGCCCAAGGGTAAATGGGTAGTGATCATAATCGCTCTGCTCCTTTTGTATAGATTTTTCAAAAGCTTTACGCTTTATTGTGCGATGGAAAGGCTGGCGAGGGAATAGTACAGGTCGCTGACGCTGGAAATGACGCCGCTGGTGCGGCGGTTGGACACCGTCACCCCTCCGCGCCATAACAGAGGGATGTAGGGCATCTGCCCGGCAAAGACCGTCTCGAAATCCGGGGCGGCGGAGCTGTCGGCCCGCATCCGGTCATAGGCGTCCAGCAGCTGCTGGGTGACGGCCAGGCCATAGTGGGCGCTGCCGGTCCAGAAAGGGGAGAGGTCATTATTATTATACAACTTCATTTCACCGATGTACAGTTCGAATTGCCGATCCTGTACCATTTGCAGGTAGGCGCCGAAGTCATCGGCCAGGGTGAGGGTGGTCTGGATGCCCGCTTTTTCCCACTGCTGCTGCAAAAGCCGGGCGGAATAGACCCGGTCGGCCGAGCTGCCGCAGGCCAGGATGCTGACGGCGGCGGGCTGGCCCGCCTCATCGCAGTAGAGGGCGGCGGCCTCGTCCCAGTGGTAGCCCAGGCCGGCCATCAGGGTCTCCAGGCGGCTGGGGTCGGCTTGCTGGGAGATGACCTGCTGGCCCCGCACGCACTCGTAAAGGCTGTTCAGGGCGCCGGTGGCGGGGCTGGCGCTGGCAAAGCGGCCGGCCAGCTCTTCCCGGGAGAGGGCGGCGCTGAGGGCCGCCCGGCCCTGGGCCGTGGCGCACAGGGGATTGTCCGAAGAGCCGTTCACCCCCAGGAACAGCAGGGTGTTGGTGCGGAAGTAGCGCTCGGAGGTGGCCACGGCGGAGGAGGCGGTCTCCTCGGCCAGGTAGAAGCTGATCTCGCCCATGGCCAGCTGGCTGACCAGCTCGGCGTAGTCGCTGACGGGGGTCAGCCAGATGGTGGCGGGCCCCTCCTCGGGGAAGGGCGCCCGCGGGTTGGGCACGAGGGTGGACGCCTGGCTGCCGTAGGTGTACCGCCCGCTGGGGGTGGGCTGGGGGGAGGCCGTCTCGGCGGCCTTCAGGATGGGCAGGTCCAGCAGGTAGGCAAACAGGCTGTCCGGCGCGGCCAGGGTCAAAACGACGGTGGAGGCGTCGGGGGCCTGGACGTCGGTCATGTTGGCCAGGCGGCCGGCGTAGAAGGCGCTGGCCTTGGCGGCCAGCAGGCTGGCGGCCACATCGCTGGCGGTGAGGGGGGCGCCGTCGGCAAAGGTGCAGCCGCTGCGCAGGCGGATGGTGACGGTGGCGCCGCTGACGGTCACCGAGTCGGCCAGACGCATCTCCAGCTCCATCCGGGGGGAGATGCGGACCAGCTTTTCAAACAGCAGGCCGGCCACCTGCTCGGTGAGGGTGTTGGCGTTCAGGTAGGGGTTGTAGCTGCCCTCGCTGACGGCAATGGCAAACCGGGCGGGCAGGGCGCTGCCGGTCCCGGCGCCGTCCTGGGCGGACGACGCCGGCAGGGAGGAAGCCTCGGACGGCTGGAGCACCGCCGGCCGGGTGCAGCCGGCCAGCAGCAGGCCGGCCAGCGCCGCCGCGGCCGCCCGCCGGCAGATGTTACGTTTCAGGTGCATGGGCGCCGGCCTCCTTTTTGGGACAGATTCCGACACGGGGGACTGCTATACTGGATAGCGGAGCAGGGGCCCGGGCCGGGGCAAAACCAATAGATACTCTTAGTATAGCACAAAACGGCCGCTTGTGCATGGATTTGGGATGGATTTTCCCAGTTGGTGAAAAGGAGTTGTGAATAAAATCTAAAAAAACTGTGCGCAACTTTATTTTGATGGGCAAAAGTGCTAAAATAAAAGAGAAAGGGGGCGGACATCATGGATGTGAAAACCCCTGCGGCCACCGCCGCAGAACCTACGGCAGAACGCACGGACCCGATTGCGGCAAATAACATAAGGCAGGAGCTCTTGAGTATATGAATATTTTGTTTTTCCTCTCCCCCAAGCAGGACCTGATGTATGTCTATGACGACTTTACCCTCCGGCAGACCCTCGAAAAATGGGAGAACAACCGCTACGCCTCCATCTCCATCCTGAACCGGAGAGGGGAGTATGTGGGCACCCTGACCGAGGGAGACATCCTGTGGGGGCTCAAACGGTATCACGGGCTGGATCTGGAGGGGGCCGAGGACATCCCCATCCGCAGCTTTGAGCGCAAGCGGGATTATCTGCCCGTCACCGTCAACACCAGCATGGACCAGCTGGTGGAGGCCGCCATGAACCAGAACTTTGTCCCGGTGGTGGATGACCGGGGTGTGTTCATCGGGATCGTCCGGCGGCAGGCCATCATCAAATACTGCTACGACAAATCCCGCCGGGCCGAATCGAGCGGCCGCCGCACCCAAAGCAGCGCCCCCGTCCTGGCCGCAGCCCAGAACTGAAAACGGATCTTTTTCGCTCCCGCGCCAGCGGGAGCGATTTTTTATCGCAAAAAGCACAAAAAACTTTTCAAAGTACAAATTATAGTACTTTGTTTCTGCTATCCTGTCTGTGGAGGGAGGGGAAGGCCCCTCCCCGGACAAACCGGCAAGACCGGCAGGACAGAGAGGAGAGACAGAGTATGAGCGAATTTGAGATCCGTTATGTGGGCGGCCATGTGGAAGTGTACAGCAGGGGCGGGGCGTTCCTCTTCTCTGCCGACACCGTCCGGGAAGCCATGGAAGAACTGGAAAGCTGAAAAACAGCCAAAGCCCCGAACAAAAGGTCCGGGGTTCAGCGTGTCGCAAAAGCGACACGCTCCAGGGGAAACCCATTTCTGCCTGCTGCGCAGGACAGAAATTCCTTCCCCCTGGTGGTTGCGGTTCCCTGCTTTTGCTGCGCCCGTCGCAGCGGACTTGCAAAAGGCAGACCGCTGCCCCTGCTCCGCTTCGGCTGTTTCGTCCGCTGGACGCGCCTCAGCTTCGCAGTCCCTGGGGACAAAATTTAGCGCTGAACCGCGCACTCGCCGCAAGGCGGCTCGCACACTCTCAGCACTAAATTTCCCTGTATGTGTCCCGTCCATCCGCACATGTCGGCTGGACGGGACTTTTTGACGGGCTTTTTGCGTCGGTCAGAAGAGCCCTGCCGGCAGGGTGGAACCGGTGAGGGCGGCGGCGTCCTCGCTGAGCACCAGGCAGAGCAGGGCGGCAGCCCGCTCGGGGGCGAGACCGGCGGCGTCCGCCTCGCTGCCGGAGGCCATCGGGCCGGGGGCGATGCAGTTGACGGTGACGCCGGCAGAAGCGTACTCGGCGGCCAGGGAAAGGGCCAGCCCGTTCAAAGCGCCCTGCAGGATGTTTGCCGAGACGGCGCGGGTGGAGGCCCGGCCGTCCAGAAAGACCACCCGGCCAAAGCCCGCCTGGGCCATCTGGGGCAGGATCGCCTTGCACAGCACCAGGGCGCTGTCCAGCGTCACCGCCCGCTCCTGGACGAAGCGCTCTTCGTCAAAGTGGGCGCAGGGCGCCTCGATGGGGCGCAGCCCCGCCAGGTGGACAAAGTGGGTGGGGGCGGGGTAGGTGTCGGTCAGATCGCTGAGGAAGGCGCGGACCGCCAGCGGCTGGGTGAAATCCGCGTCGTAAGGGCGGATGAAGCCCGGCCGGGCCTGGCACAGCCCCGCCAGGCGGGCCAGGTCTCCGCAGCCCTGGGCCAGGATCAGGTCGCCTTCGGCAAGGGTGGGCAGCAGCCGGCCCATCAGGGCCAGCCCCAGCGGCGAGGTCGCGCCGGTGATGAGATAGGTCTTGGACATAAAAGCCCTCCTGTTCTGTTGGAAAATAGATTGAAGTCAGTATAACCTAACAGAGCGGGGCTGTCAACCGGAGCAGGCCGCCGGCGCGGGGGAGTCAGGCGCCCAGATCTTCCAGCAGCGTTTCCAGCTCCTGGAGGCTCCAGACATAATAGCCGGATTTGTACCGCAGCGCGTCCGCTTCGGGCAGGAGGTTGGTGTAGATGTCGGTGCGCTCCAGCAGCTGGCGGGGGATGCCGCCGGCGTCGCAGCGGTAGACCGACAGCCGCCCGCCTTCGTCGCAGAGGTAGTAGCCCGCCGCCTCTTCTTCCACGCCGGAGACGGCCGCCCCCGCCCGGAGGGAGGGGCTGCTGCCGGGGGCGGCGTCCCTGCTGGACGCGGGCCCCTGCCGGCCGGTCCGGGGCGGGACGGCGGCCATCCAGTATAAACTGAACGCGATGGTGAAGGCGCACACCCCATAAAAGAGAAAATACCACAGTTTACGCATAAAGCCGGGCTCCTTTCTGCGCCGGAGGCCGTGGTAGGGCCCCGGCGCGGTCTCGCTGCGCCCCAGCGGCGCATCGGGCGGGGCTGCCAGCGTTTTTGCATTCTTAGGGCGTATCTGAAAACTCCTCAACACTGTCCAATTCTACCAGAAAGGCACATCTGCTGCGTTGCATTCGCTTGCATTCCACAAAAGCAGCCGCGCCGAGCGCGTCCTGCGGACGAAGCAGCGAAGGCACGGCTGGCGCAGCGCTCCGGTTTTCGCAAGCGGGCATCGTCCCGCGCCGCGA
>DXBJ01000002.1 GCA_019116585.1 Candidatus Faecalibacterium gallistercoris
AGCAAAAACCAAAAAATAGTAAATCGGGCCTTGACACCGGGGGGGGTATGCTATAATGCCTTTGAAAGGAAAGGACCTTCCTTTCAACCTGTTTTGGGTCTCTATCTTTTATACACCATAAGGAGGAAAAATCATTATGAAACTCAAGAAGATTGCTTCCCTGGCTCTGGCCGGCATCATGGCTGTTTCCATGCTGGCTGGCTGCTCCACCACTTCGGTTAATCCCGAGCCCAATCCCAATCCCGGCAATGATGAGCCCACGGTTTCTGGCTACTCCCAGATGCTGTACAATCATCTGACCAATGCCGCCAAGAAGAAGGTCACTCCTCAGGACAGCAACGATGTGAACGATGCTCTGGCTGCCGCTATGAAGTACGCCGCTGGCAATACCATTGCTAATAGCTATGACTGGTTCATTGATGGCGATACTCATGCTGTCAATAATAGCGACTGGAGAAACGCTCCGGATTCTCTGAAGAATGGTGCCGTTGAGCTGATCAATGAGCTGGCGGCTGAGAACACTCTCAAGGAATCCGTTTGGATGGCTTTTGATGTTCTGGATCCTGATCCCGCCAACTACCAGAGTGACAGCATGAACATTTCCATGCTGTTTGTGGCTGACGGCCTCAAGGACTATGACGCTGTCATGGACGAGGTTGCCGCCTGGATCGATCAGGAGATTCAGTATCTGGAAGATGACTACGATCTGCCTGGTGACGATTACAAGGATGATGGTGGCCACTCTATGAACACCGATTACGAGTACACCATGTCTGTTGCTGCTGACACCATCACTCTGACCGCTGACCACGGCAAGAGCATGGCCTTCGTGGCTGTCAACATCGCTCGCGTCTAATCAAAAACGTACTTATAACGATCCTGGCCACACCATACCGGGATTGATATAAGGAGCTGGCAGGTGTAAAATCCTGTTGGTTCAAATGCTCCACCCTTTTCATGTGACGACAAAAAGGAAATACCCCACCAGTAATTCCTTCTGTTGTTGATCGCACCAAAACAAAAGAACTTTGCGTCACGAAAGATAGGGTCCCTCTGCGGGGGCTGGCGAAAGCCGGCCCCCGCATTGTTTGCTCCCCTCTCAGGCACAGGGCGCTGGCGCGCAGCGCCTGAGAGGGGAGCGAGCGAGACCGAGAGCGCCGAAGAAGCGGGAAAACAAACTTCCTCTTTCCATACAGGCGAAAGTATGGTAAAATGTCGGTAGGGAACCCGCCGGCTTGCGCCTGCGGGCAGAGCCTGCGGACCGGCGGCTGGGCCGGGCGCGGCTGTGTGTATGGTTCGTCCCGGCGGCCTCTGGGCGCGTGTGGGACCCAAGGAGTAGGAGAAGCATTATGGTTCGTATCACTATGGAAGACGGCGGCGTCATCGACATCGAGCTCGATCAAAAGGCCGCCCCCATCACCTGCGAAAATTTTGAAAAACTGGTCAAGTCCGGCTTTTACGACGGCCTGACCTTCCACCGCGTCATCCCCGGGTTCATGATCCAGGGCGGCTGCCCGCTGGGCAACGGCACCGGCGGCCCCGGCTGGAAGATCAAGGGTGAGTTTGCCGCCAACGGCGTGGCTAACCCCATCAAGCACACCCGCGGTGTGGTCAGCATGGCCCGCGCCGCCGACCCCAACAGCGCCGGCAGCCAGTTCTTCATCATGCACAAGGACGCCCCCCATCTGGACGGCCAGTACGCCGCCTTTGGCAAGGTGGTGGCCGGCATGGACGTGGTGGACCGCATCGCCTCGGTCCGCACCGACTGGAACGATAAGCCCGCCAGCCCCGTCCGCATGAAGAGCGTGGTCCTCATCGACGAATAAGTTATAAAAAAGCGCCCCCGCCCGGACCGTTCCAACGGCTCCGGCGGGGGCGTTTTTTGCGGGGGAGGGGTTACAGGGCCTGCAGGGTCAGCCCTTCTTTTTCGGCCAGTTTGCGGCCCATCAGCACGCCCATCACGCTGGCCATCATCAGGCCGCGGGTCCAGCCCGAGCTGTCGCCCAGGCAATGCAGGCCACGGATGTTGGTGTCCAGGTTCTGGTCCATTTTGACCTTGTTGGAATAGAACTTCAGCTCGGGGCTGTACAGCAGGGTCTCGTAAGCGGCAAAGCCGGGCACCACCATGTCCAGCATCTTGATGAACTTGATGATGTTGGTCATGGCCCGGTAGGGCATGGCGGCGGTGATGTCCCCGGCCACCGCGTCGGTCAGGGTGGGCCGGACGTTGCTGCGGGCCAGCTCCTCCGGCCAGGTGCGCTTGCCGTCCAGGATGTCGCCGTACCGCTGCACCATGATGCGCCCCGCGCCCAGCATGTTGGTCAGCTCGCCCACCTTCTGGGCGTAGGCGATGGGCTGGTTGAAGGGCTCGGTAAAGTTGTGGGACACCAGGATGGCGAGGTTGGTGTTCTCGCTCTTTTTCTCTTTGTAGCTGTGGCCGTTGACCACGGCCAGGTCGTTGTCGTAGTTTTCCTGGGCAACAAAGCCGCCGGGGTTCTGGCAGAAGGTGCGCACCTTGTTTTTCCAGGGGCGGGGGTAGCCGATCAGTTTGGACTCATACAGCACCCGGTTGACCTTTTCCATCACTTCGTTGCGGCACTCCACCCGGACGCCAATGTCCACCGTGCCGGGCTTGTGGGCGATGTGGTGCTCGGCGCAGAGCTTTTCCAGCCAGTCGGCGCCCCGGCGGCCGGTGCCGATCACCACGGTGTCCGCGTAGAGGGTGCGGGTCTGGCCGCCCGCCTCCCGCACGATCACCCCGCGGCAGACGTCGTCCTCCAGCAGGATGTTCTCGCACTCGGTGGAAAAGAGCATCTCCACGCCGGCGGCCTGCAGGTGCTCTTCCACGGCCTGGTAGAGCTGGTGGGCCTTTTCGGTGCCCAGGTGGCGGATGGGGCAGTCCACCAGCTTGAGGCCCGCCTTGATGGCGTTCTTGCGGATCTCACGGATCTCCTCGCCGGTGTAGATGCCTTCCACATGGGGGTCGGCGCCAAATTCCAGGTAGATCTTGTCGGTGTAGTCGATCAGCTTCTGGGCAAAGTCGGCGCCGATCAGGGTGGGCAGGTCGCCGCCCACCTCATAGGACAGGCTCAGCTTGCCGTCCGAAAAAGCCCCCGCCCCCGAAAACCCGGTGGTGATGGCGCAGGTGGGCCGGCAGTTGGCGCAGTAGCCCAGCTGGGCCTTGGGGCAGCGGCGCTGCTCCACCGGCTTGCCTTTTTCCACCAGCAGGATCTTGTCCCGGCTGCCGTGGCGCAGCAGCTCCACCGCAGTAAAAATGCCGGCGGGGCCGGCGCCCACAATGATAAGGTCGTATTTACCCATTTGTTTTCTCCTTGCAGTATAGTGTGCGGCGGCCGTGCCCGGTCACTCCTGATGGACCTCGGCGCTCTCGTCCACGGTGTCCAGCTCCCGGGCGGTGACCTCCACGTCGGCGGAGGCGCGGTGCGCGCCGATCACCCCGTCCCCGTTCAGGTCAAGGCCGGTGGCGGCCTCCAGGGCAGACTGGGTCTCGGGGTGCAGCTTGTGGAACCGGCGGACGGCCAGGGCGGTGTAGACGGCGCCGCCCAGGTTGAACGCCCCCTCGATCAGCAGGATGATGCCGATGCCCATCACCAGGGTCTCCATGGCGCCGAAGGGGTCGAAGATCATGATGGCCCCCAGCACCACGCTGAGCAAAGCCAGCAGGATGAACCATTTCCAGCTGGGATAGCCGCAGCGGCGCAGCTCCAGGGCGTTTTGCAGCCGTCCCAGGCTGTCGAACACCACGAACAGCCCGAACACGATGGGCAGGATGCGGACCACGATGTCGCTGCGCAGGATCAGAAAGCCCCCCAGCCCCAGGCAGACCAGCCCCGAGATCAGGGTGAAGGAGCTCTGGAACACCTTGCGCTCAAAGGTGAAATAGCGGATCAGCTGGACGGCGGCGCAGGCCAGCACCACCCCGCCCAGGGCGTAGCAGACGATGTTCAGGGCCACGCCGGGCACCGCCAGCAGAAAGATCCCCAGGGCCAGGTACAAAAGGCTCATCAGGATCAGGTTCCATTTCAGGTTTTTCATCATACGGATGCCTCCTTTGGGGCAGAGCCCTGGTTTAGTATTCCTCCCGGCGGACCGAAAAAATGGGCAGAATGCGCCCGCACCCTGCCCATTGGTCAACGGCTTGTTGTTTTTGCGTCGTGCCCCGGCGGCCCGGCGGCATCAGCCCAGCGATTTTTCCTTGGCCTCCACGGCGGCCAGGATCATCTTGACGCAGGCCTCCTTGCCAAGGGCGGCGTTGAGGCTCAGGTCGTAGTTGTGGACGTCGCCCCAGCGGTTCTGGGTGTAGTAGTTGTAGTAGGCGGCGCGCTGGCGGTCGGTCTTGTCGATCTCGTCCCGGATGCCCTTTTCGGTGGTGGCCTTGACGATGGGGTTGGTCTTGGCATACTCCCGCCGCCAGGCCAGCGGCGCATAGACAAAGACGTGCAGCACGTCGGTGCGCTCCCGCAGCACATAGTCGGCGCAGCGGCCCAGGATGACGCAGGGGCCCTCCTCGGCCAGCTTTTTGATGATCCGGCTCTGCAGGATGAACACCTGGTCGCTCAGGGGCAGGTCGGTGCCCATGGTATACAGGCTGTACAGCAGGCTGTGGGTATGGCGCTTTTCACTTGCGGCCACGGCTTCCTCAGACAGGCCGGAGTCGCGGGCCGCCATGGTGATCAGCTCCTTGTCGTAGAGCTTGACGCCCAGCGCGTCGGCCACGTCCTGGGCAATGAAGCGCCCGCCCGTGCAGTACTCCCGGCTTAAAGTGATGATCGTTTTTGCCATAATCGTTCCTCCCATCATAGTGCATGGACAGCCGGGCCTTCGCCTGACTGACTGCGTGCCAGAGTGTGTGTTGAAATCATTCCGCGCCGGCGGTCCCGGCGGGGTGAGGCAACAAGATCTCGGCCACCCGCATCCGGCCGGTCTGGTCTACGGCATAGACGCAGCACCGGCCCCCGGTCTGGACCATCCCGGCGGGGAAGCGTATCCCGCCCGCGGCGGTGCGCTCCATCCGGCGGAAGGTCTTGTGGGCGGTGGTGGCGTGGGCCACCCCGTCGTAAAGGGTGCAGGCGATCCAGCCGCCGAAATCCTCGGGCAGCGGGTCCCGCGCCCCCTTGCGGGTAAAGAACCATTCGCCCTCTCCGGCGTCCTCCAGCCCGCAGCGGATGCGCAGGGGGCGGGTGGTGGGGATGCCCCGGGGCTTGGGCCGCAGGATGATGGCCCGCCCGGTGAAAAAGCGCTGGAAATCGGCTACCGGCATGGTCCGGGCCACCGGCCCTTCGGCGGCGGTGGGGTCGTTGAGCAGTACGTAGTTGGCCAGGATGTCCTCATCGTGGCCAAAGCCCCGCAGGGCCATCCAGACCCGGACGGGCTCCTTCTGGCCCGCAAGGCGGGTCTCTATCTCCACCCCGACCGAGCAGCCGTCGTGGATCTGGGCCCGCAGCTCTTTCAGGTCCAGCCAGCCCTGCCAGGCGGGGTACCCGCAGCAGGCGGCGGCAGCCACGGCGTAGGCCGCGTTGTGCACCCCGTTGGTGGCCCCGTCGAACATGGTGTAGGCCACTTCTTCGGGCAGGATGTCCTCCCCCCAGCGGTTCATCAGGGAGGCCACCACCAGGGACAGGTCCATCTCCCGGCCGAAGCTGGGGTCGTGGCCGTCCAGTCTGTATTCAGGTAAGTAGAGCCTGCGGTTGATGACGGCCCCGTCCTGGCGCTCCCAGGCCAGGGGGCGCACCGCAGCCGCCAGCAGGCGGACCGCCGGGGTTACCTTGGCGTCGTTGGAGGAGAGGTTGACCTGCAGCTGGATGCCCACCCCGCCCCCCGGGGCGGCCACCGTGACGGTGTCCCCCAGCAGGAACACCAGGCCGTCCTCGGTCTGGGTGTGGACGCTGCGGCGGGGGTAGTCGGGGGCCCATTTGCCAAAGCTCATCCAGTTGGTCCAGTCGCCGCCGGCGTACACCCGGCAGCGCACCTCCAGCATGGTGTTGTCGGGGGCCAGGGCGTTCCAGCTGACGTTCAGGTTGCAGAACGCCGGCATGGCCAGCTCCGGGGAGGTGTAGCTGCCGTAGGGCAGGTACCGCCCGGCCGAGCTGTCCAGCACCAGGCACCCGTTTTCCAGGGCGACGTTGTCCAGCGCCCCGCGGGAAAAAGTCTCGGTCCCCTGCAGGATCAGGTTATTTTTCTGTTCCATCCCCGGTCGTCCCCTTCTGCGGCGGCCATACGCCGCTTGCGGCCTCTGCGCCGGAGCCGTCGTCTGCGCCGTCCTCCAGCCGCTCGGCGGCCAGGGCGGCGGCCAGCTCGGCGTCCTTCCGGGCGCGGATCTGCTCCTCGACGTGGAACACCCGCTCCAGGTCGCCGCTGACGATCTGGCAGCACAGCTCACAGGTGAACCAGAACCCGAACACGATCATCAGCAGGATGCCCAGGGGCATGCACAGGATCACCAGGCCCCAGAACAGGATCTGGATGATGGAGGCGGCCAGGGCGTGGGGCAGGAAAGCCAGCATGCACCGCACGCTGTTGGCCAGCGTCTGGCGGAAAGGCTGGTCCAGCAAAACCACCTGGGGCCACATATAGGCAAAGAGCATATGGAACACCAGCAGGTTGAGGACGGCGGCCACCCACATCCCGGTGCCCACGTTGACCCCCTGGGCCAGCATGTTGAAGCAGAAATAGACGACGAAGATCTGCAGCGTCACGATGACGCAGTAAAAGATGCCGGGCAGGATGCTGGCCTTGAAGTTCTGCCGGAAAGCCCGGCGGTAGGTGGTCCACCAGTAGCCGGGTTCGTCCCGCAGGGCCCGCAGCACCGTGTCGTACATGCCGGCCAGCACCGGGCCGGCCAGGATGCCGCCCACCGCCGCGCTGGCCACCATCACCAGCAGGCTGTTCATCAAAAAGCCGATGTACACCAGGCAGATCACCGGGGCAAAGCCCAGGCAGGCCAGCAGGTTGGCCAGGAACATCCCGTTCATATCCCGGCCCACCAGCTCGAAAAAGCGGCCTACGCCGGTCTTGCGGGGGGCGTCCTTGTCAACGCCGGGCCCCTCCTTGGTGTAATTCGTAAAAAGTCCCATGGTGCATTCCCTCTCTCGGGCGGCTGTCAAAACCGCCCAGCATAAAAAGCGATTCATCCAAGCTTTTGTTCATAATACATAATACCTGCATTTGGCGGATTTTGCAAGACCCCACGCCGGATGCTTTTGTAAAAAAACTGTTTCCATCTCCCATTTTCCGGCAAACTGTGCTACAATGGATACAACTTGGCAAACGGGGAGGAGTTTTGTTTGAAGATCCTGTACGTCCTGCGGACGATCATCATGTACATCTATATGTTCGGGTATATGCTGCTGTATTACCCGGTGCTGCGCCGCGGCGAAAAAGCGCTGGCCGCCGGCGACCGGGAGGCGCTGCGCAGGATCGTGGACCGCCACATCCCGCGCTGGTGCCGCGGCCTGCTGCGGGTGGCCGGGGTCCAGCTGATCGTGGAAGGGCGGGAGAACATCCCCGCCGGGGGCCCGGTGGTGTTTGTGGGCAACCACCGCAGCTATTTCGACATCCCGCTGGTGCTGGTCAGCTTTGACCGCCCCCACGGCATCCTGGCCAAAGAGGAGCTGGCCCGCATCCCCCTGCTCAGCCGGTGGATGCACCTGCTGGGCTGCGTCTATGTCCAGCGGGACGACGTCCGCGGGTCGGTGCAGGCCCTGAAAGACGCCGCCGCGGTGGTCAGGGGCGGGGACAGCTTCACCATCTTCCCCGAGGGCACCCGCTATAAGGGCGAAGAGGGGGGCGTGGGCGAGTTCAAGGCCGGGGCGTTCCGCATCGCCATCAAGACCGGCGTGCCGGTGGTGCCGGTGGCCATCAGCGGGGCCCGGGGCCTGTACGAGAGCCACAATTACATCGTCCACCCGGGCACGGTGCGGGTGTCCATCCTGCCCGCCATCCACACCGCCGGCATGAGCAAGGACGAGCAGCGCCAGCTGCCCGAGGCCGTCCGCCAGAACATCCTGGCCGCCCTCAGCCGCCTGGAGCACACCGTCATATAAGTCATTACTAAGAGGTACGACCGCCATGGCAAGCTACCGTTACGAACGCAACATCAAAGAAGAGGACCTGCGCCCCCTCAAGGAGCGCCATTACACCCGTAAAGAGCGCTGGAACAACTGGTGGGACTACAACCTGAAATGGGTGATCCTGGCCGTCATCGTGGTGGGGTTTGTGGGTTACTGTTTCATCGGGCAGTATTTCTTCACCGTCCACCCGGATTATAACATCGGGGTGGTGGCCCCCTACTACCTGCCCGAGGACACAGTGGACGCCCTCCAGACCCAGCTGGCCGCCTTTGGCGAGGACCTGAACGGGGACGGGGAAACGGTGGTGACTCTCAACGTCTACACCCTGGACTACAGCGGGGACGCCCAGTCGGACACCGACGCCTATATGACCATGGCCGGCACCACCCACCTGGCCGCCGACGTCCAGGGGGCCATGAGCGCCATCTATATCCTGTACGACCCCGCCGGCTTTGAGGAGAACACCGGCTCGCTGCGGTACCTGGACGGGTCCCTGCCCGCCGGGGACAGCGACGAGGACTGGTGGAACATGGTCTACCGCTGGACCGACTGCCCCGTGCTCACCGGGCTGGACCTGGGCAGTTACGGCCCCGACGCCACCCAAAGCGCCTCCGGCGACAGCCAGGAGTATATGAGCCAGTTCTACATCGGCTTCCGGGGCGCATGGAACGAGGGCTCGGCCAAGAGCATCGCCCCCGGCGAGCCCCTCTGGGACAAGCTGACCGCCGGGGCCGTCTCGACGGCGGCGGAGGATGCAGAGTGAAGCGGCTGCGCCTGGTGCGGCAGTGGAAAAAGCCCGCCCGCCCCGCCCCGCCGCCCTGCGGCCCCCGTCCCGCCCAGCTGGATAACCCCTATGGGCCCTGCTACGGGCGCCCCCGCAGCTTCAGCCAGCTGCGCCGGAAGGAGCGCTGAAAGGCCGTCCGGCCGGTACTTTTGGGACATCCGCCACGCCCTGTCTTTGATGGAAAGACAGGGCGTTTTTTCTTGTTCATTTTACTGAATTTTGGGTTGGTGTCAGTCATGAAAAACTGCTTCCTGTGCGATTGTGTGGGCGTCCGGTCTATGGTATAATGAAATCACAGATGCGAAAGCCGCCGCCGGCGGCCGGGGCATCCGAACAACATCGGACAACGAAGGGAGTGACCCGCCATGGACGAGCTGGAACAGGCACGGCAGGAGATCGACGCGGTGGACGCCCAGCTGGCCGCCCTGTTTGAGCGGCGGATGCGGGCGGTGGTGCAGGTGGCGCTGTACAAAAAGGCACGCGGCCTGCCCATCCACGACCCTGCCCGCGAGGAGCAGGTGCTGCAAAAAGCGGCGGACCGCATCCAGGACCCGGCCCTGCGGCCCTATTATCTGGACCACGTCCGCAACCGGATGGCGGTGGCCCGCCAGTACGAGGCCCTGCTGCTGGGGCAGAACCGGGTGGCCTACCAGGGGGTGGAGGGGGCCTTTGCCCACATCGCCCTGCGGGAGCTGTTCCCCCATGCCGAGGCGGTCAGCTGCCCCACCTGGGACGAGGTGTTTGCCAGGGTGTCGGCAGGGGATGCCGCCTACGGGGTGGTCCCTTTTGAGAACAGCCACGCCGGCGACGTGTCGGCGGTGCTGGATCTGTGCTACAACCACGCCGAGCTGTGGGTGGTGCAGGTCTACGACCTGCCGGTGCGCCAGAACCTGCTGGTCCTGCCCGGCGCCGCCCTGACCGGCATCCGCCACGTCTACAGCCACCAGCAGGCCATCTCCCAGAGCGAGACGTTTTTGAAGCAGATGGGCCTGCCCTGCACCGCCATGGACAACACCGCCATGGCCGCCAAGTTCGTGGCCGAAAGCGGCGACCGCTCCAAGGCGGCCATCGCCAGCCGGGAGACGGCCGCCCTCTATGGGCTGGAGGTGCTGGTGCCCGACATCAACACCGACGGCGACAACACCACCCGCTTCATCGTCATCAGCCGGGAAAAGCCCACCCGGGGCAACCGCTTTTCCCTCCTGTTCACGGTGGACAACAAGCCGGGCAAGCTGGCCGCCGTCATCCAGAAGATCGGCGCCTCCGGCTTCAACATGGAGTCCATCAAGAGCCGGCCCATGCCCCATATGCCCTTTGAATATTATTTTTATGCCGAGCTGGTGGGCGACCCCGCCCGGGCCGAGAGCGAGGCCCTGCTGCGGGAGCTGGACCGCACCTGCCGGACGGTACGCATGTTAGGAGTGTATACAAAATGAGCGAAGCGTTTCTTGGCACCAAGCTGACCATGAACCTGGGTCCCCGCAGCTACGAGATCATCCTGCGGCGGGGCGCGCTGCAGAACCTGTACCAGTTCGCCAACCTCAACCGCCGGGTGGCCGTGGTCACCGACAGCGGGGTGCCCCCCCTCTACGCCCGCCAGGTGGCCGACCAGTGCCGGGAGGCCGCCATCATCACAGTGCCCCAGGGGGAGGCCAGCAAAAGCCTGAGGACCCTCGAGAGCGTGCTGCAGCAGATGCTGGACGCCGGGCTGGGCCGGGGCGACCTGGTCATCGCGGTGGGCGGCGGCGTGGTGGGCGACCTGGCGGGCTTTGCCGCCGCCGTCTATATGCGGGGCATCGACTTTATCAACTGCCCCACCACCACCCTGTCCATGATCGACTCCTCCATCGGGGGCAAGACCGCCGTGGACCTGGGCGACACCAAAAACGTGGTGGGGGCTTTCTGGCAGCCCCGGCTGGTGATCGTGGATGCGGACACCCTGGCCACTTTGCCCCGCCGCCACTTTGTCAACGGCCTGGCCGAGGCGGTCAAGGCCGGCCTGCTGGCCGATCCGGAGCTGTTCGGCATCTTTGAAAACGGGGATGTGGACGCCGAGATCGACGCCATCATCTACCGCAGCCTGAAATTCAAGAAGGGCATCGTCGAGCAGGACGAGACCGAGCACGGCGCCCGCCGGGCCCTGAACTTCGGCCACACCATCGGCCACGGCATCGAGGCCGTCAAGGGGATCAAGGGCCGCCGCAAGACCGGCCTGTACCACGGCGAGTGCGTGGCCCTGGGGATGCTGCCCATGATCGAGAGCAAGGCCCTGCGCAAGCGGACGCGGGCGGTCTACCGCCGCCTGGGGCTGCCCGTCCGGGCCGGCTTTGACAAGGAAAAAGTCTACGCCGAGATGCTCCACGACAAAAAGGCCCAGGGCGGCCGGATCACCCTGGTCAAGGTGCCGGGGCTGGGCTGCTGGCGGACCGAGACGGTCCCGGTGGAAAGCCTGCGCGCCCTGCTGGGCCTGGAGGGACCGGCATGAAGAACACCTTTGGGTCCGCCCTCTGCCTGACCATCTTCGGCGAGAGCCACGGCGCGGGGGTAGGGGCGGTGCTGGACGGGATGGCCGCCGGCGTCCCGGTGGACCCGGCCGCCCTGGCCGCCCTGATGGACAAGCGCCGGGCAAGGGGGGACGGGCTGTCCACCGCGCGGGTGGAGGCGGACGAGGTCCGCATCCTGTCCGGGGTCGTGAACGGCCGCACCACCGGCACCCCCCTCACCCTCCTGATCGAAAACCACAACACCCGCAGCGGCGACTATGCCGCCACCGCGGCCCTGCTGCGGCCGGGCCACGCGGATTATACCGCCTATGCCCGGTACCGCGGCTGGCAGGACGCCCGGGGCGGGGGCCACTTCTCGGGGCGGATCACCGCCGGCCTGGTGGCCGGGGGCGGCGTGGTCCTGGGGGCGCTGGAGCGGGCGGGGGTGCGCATCGCCACCCACATCGCCCGCTGCGCCGGCATCCCGGACGCCCCCTTTGCCCAGGATGACCCGGCGGCCCTGGCCGCCCAGCTGGATGCGCTGGAGGCCCGGGGGGCGGGTTTTGCCCTGCTGGACCCGGGGGCCGAAGCCCCCATGCAGGCCGCCATCCGGGCGGCCGGAGCCGAGGGGGACAGCGTGGGCGGCGTGCTGGAGACCGCCATCCTCGGCCTGCCCGCCGGGGTGGGGGAGCCCTTTTTCGACAGCGTCGAAAGCGTGCTGGCCCACATGGCTTTTGCCATCCCCGCCGTCAAGGGGATCGAGTTCGGGGCGGGCTTCGGCTTTGCGGACCTGCGGGGCAGCGAGGCCAACGACCCGCTGCGCATCCGGCAGGGCCGCGTCTATACCGAGACCAACCGCAACGCCGGGATCAACGGGGGCCTGACCAACGGGATGCCGGTGGTTTTTCGCACCGTGGTCAAGCCCACCCCCAGCATCTATAAAGAACAGCGCACGGTGGACTACGCCGCAGGGCAGAACGCCAGCCTCTCCATCAAGGGCCGGCACGACCCCTGCATCGTGCCCCGGGCGGCGGTGGTCCAGACCTGCGCGGCGGCCCTTGCGGTGGGCGACCTGCTCACCGCCCGCTGGGGCGAGGGGTGGATGGTCCGCCCCGACGTCTGCCGGGAGGAGGAAACGCCATGGAATACGGACTGATCGGCTCCCGGCTGGGGCACTCTTATTCCAAGATCATCCACGAGCGGCTGTGCGGCTATGCGTACCAGCTGCACCCCCTGCCCACCGAGGCGGAGGCCCGGCGCTTTCTGGAGGAACGGCCCTTCCGGGCCATCAACGTCACCATCCCCTACAAGCGGCTGGTGATGGAATACTGCGACGAGATCGACCCCCGGGCCGCCGCCATCGGGGCGGTGAACACGGTGGTCAACCGGGGCGGCAGGCTGTACGGCAGCAACACCGACTATGACGGGTTTGCCCACCTCTGCAAGAGCCATGGGGTGGATTTTGCCGGCCGCACCGTCCTGCTCCTGGGCACCGGGGGCACCCGCAACACCGCCGCCGCCGTGGCGCGGGACGCGGGCGCGGCCCGTGTCCTGACCGCCAGCCGCCGCCCCGACCCCGCCAGGGGCTGGATCTCTTACGAAGAGGCGGCCGGCTCGGGGGCGCAGATCGTCGTCAACACCACCCCCGCGGGGATGTACCCCGACGTGGGGGAGTGCCTTCTGGACGTGGCCGCCATGCCGGGGCTGGAGGCGGTGGTGGACGTGGTCTACAACCCCGTCCGCACCGAGCTGCTGCTGCGGGCGGAGGAGGCCGGGGTCCCGGTGACAGCCTGCGGGCTGGAAATGCTGGTGGCCCAGGCCGTCTGGGCGGCGGAAGCCTTCCTGGACAAGCCCTTTGCGGACCGGGAAGGGGAGATCCGCCGCAGCGCAGCCGCCCTCCGGCGGGATATTTTGAACGTCTCCCTGGTGGGGATGCCCTCCAGCGGCAAGACCACCCTGGGCCGCGCCCTGGCCGCCGCCCTGGGCCGCCCCTTTGTGGACCTGGACGAGGAGATCGTCCGGGCGGCGGGCCGCAGCATCCCCGCGATCTTTGAAGCCGAGGGGGAAGAGGGGTTCCGTGCCCGGGAGACCGAACAGATCCGCCGCTTCGGCAAGGAGAGCGGGCTGCTGATCTCCTGCGGGGGCGGGGCCGTCAAGCGGCCCGAAAACGTCCGGGCCCTGCGCCAGAACGGTCTGGTCCTGTTCATCGACCGCCCGCTGGAGGCCCTGACCGTCGGCGGAGGCAGGCCCCTGTCCTCCAGCCCCGAGGCCCTGCGGAAGATGGAGGCCGAGCGCCGGCCCCTGTACGAGCGGGCCGCCGACGCCGCCGTCCCCAACGACGGCACCGTGGAGCAGGCCGCGGCCCGCGCCCTGGAGACGCTGAACAAACTGTTTGCACAGTGAGTATATAAAGCAAAAAGAAAAATAGAAAGGAATGGCACTCCCATGATTATTTCCACCAAAAAAGGCACCCCGCAGGAAGAACTGGACAAGATCGTCGATCAATTTGAAAAGCAGGGCCTGTCGGTGACCCTGATCTCGGGCACCGATTACAACGTGTTCGGCCTGGTGGGCGACACCACCAAGCTGGACGAGCGCAGCATCCTGGCCAACCCCTGGGTGGACAACGTCACCCGCGTGTCGGCCCCCTACAAGCGGGCCAACCGCCTGTTCCACCCCGCCGACTCGGTCATCGACTGCGGCGGCGTCAAGATCGGCGGCAAGGAGAAGATCGCCGTCATGGCCGGCCCCTGCAGCATCGAAAGCGAAGAGCAGGCCCTGCGCATCGCCAACAGCGTCAAGGCCGGCGGCGCGGCCCTGTTCCGGGGCGGCGCCTACAAGCCCCGCACCTCCCCCTACTCCTTCCAGGGCCTGGAGACCGAGGGCATCCTGGACATGGTCAAGGCACGGGAAGCCACCGGCCTGCCCATCGTCTCCGAGCTGATGAGCGAGGACCGCATCCCCGAGTTTGAGGAGTACGTGGACGTGGTCCAGATCGGCGCCCGCAATATGCAGAACTTCCAGCTGCTCAAGGCGGTGGGCAAGATGCACAAGCCGGTCCTGCTCAAGCGGGGCCTGTGCAACACCATCGAGGAGTGGATCATGAGCGCCGAGTATATCATGGCCGGCGGCAACGAGCAGGTGATCCTCTGTGAGCGGGGCATCCGCACCTTTGAAAAGTACACCCGCAACACCCTGGACCTGTCGGCGGTGCCCATCATCCACGAAAAGACCCACCTGCCGGTCATCGTGGACCCCAGCCACGCCACCGGCAAGTCCAACCTGGTGGAGCCCATGATGATCGCGGCGGTGGCCGCCGGCGCCGACGGCCTGGAAGTGGAGGTCCACTATGACCCCCGCCACGCCTGGAGCGACGGCGCCCAGTGCCTGACCCCCGACGCCTTTGCCCAGGCCATGGCCAAGTGCCGCCAGGTGGCATGGGCCATCGGCCGGGATATGTGAGCCATGACCGCCCGGATCCGCCCCGGCCCCCCGCCGGCCGGGACCCTGGCCGCGCCCCCCAGCAAGAGCATGGCCCACCGGGCCGTCCTCTGCGGGGCGCTGGCAGAGGGGGAGAGCCGCCTGTCCGGCCTGGCCCACAGCCAGGACATCGACGCCACCCTGGCGGCGGCCGCCGCCCTGGGGGCGCAGGTGGAGGCGGGGGAGACCTGGGCCCGCATCCGGGGCGCCTGCCCCCTGCGGGCTCCGGCCGGGCCCGTCGACTGCGGCGAGAGCGGCAGCACCCTGCGCTTTCTGATCCCCCTGGCGGCGCTGACCGGCCAGCCGGTGACCTTTACCGGCCGGGGCCGGCTGATGCAGCGCCCCCAAAATGTCTACAAAGAATTGTTCGCCTCGCAGGGGCTGCCGTTCCGGCAGGAAGCCGGCGCCCTGACCATGGCCGGGCCCCTGCGCCCCGGCTGCTTTGAGCTGGCGGGGGATGTGTCCAGCCAGTTTGTCAGCGGGCTGCTGTTTGCCCTGCCCCTGCTGGCGGGGGACAGCCGGATCTGCCTCCGGCCGCCGGTGGAGAGCCGCAGCTACATCGAGATGACCCGGGCGGCCCAGCGCCGCTTTGGGGTGGTCAGCCGGTGGGCGGACCCCAACACCCTGGACATCCCCGGCGGGCAGGCTTACCGCCCCCGGGACCTGGCCATCGAAGGGGACTGGAGCCAGGCTGCCTTCCCGGCGGTGCTGGGGGCCCTGGCCGGGGACGTGACCGTCGCCGGGCTGGAGCCCGACACCCTGCAGGGGGACGCGGTCATCCTGGACATCCTGCGCCGGTGCGGCGGCCGGATCGAGCCGGCCCCCGGCGGGTTCCGCTTTTTCAAAAGCAGGCTGCAGGGCGCCCGGATCGACCTGGCCGACTGCCCCGACCTGGGGCCGGTGCTGATGGCCCTGGGCCTGCTGTGCGAAGGGGAGACGGTCATCGTCAACGCCGGCCGCCTCCGCCTGAAGGAGAGCGACCGCATCGCCGCCATGGAGCAGGAGCTGCGCAAGCTGGGCGGCTGGATCGCCAGCGACGGCGGGACAGTCACGGTCCGCCGCAGCGCCCTGCATCCCCCGGCCGGCCCCCTCTGGGGCCACAACGACCACCGTGTGGTCATGAGCCTGACGGTGCTGGCCGCGGCTGCCGGCCTGCCGGTGGAGATCGGCGGGGCGGAGGCGGTGGCCAAGAGCTGGCCCGGCTTTTTTGCCGCCATGCGGCAGCTGGGCGTGGAGGTGGAAACGGATGCTTGACAAATCCAAACGTTACCTGATCGTGGGGCTGGGCCTGCTGGGGGGCAAGTACGCCCTGGAGCTGACCCGCGCCGGTTTCACGGTGGACGGCATCAACCGCAGCGAAACGCATTTGCAGTACGCCCTGGACCATGGGTACATCCGCAGCGGCAAGACCCGCGACTTCGAGGACCTGATCCAGGGGGCCGACCACATCATTTTCGGCCTGTATCCCACCACCCTGCTGGCGTGGTTCAGGCAGTACGGCCATCTGCTCAAGCCGGGCTGCATCTTCACCGATGTGTCGGGCGTCAAGACCGGGTTGGTGGAGCCCATCCAGCAGATGTGCCCGCCGGGGGTGGAGTTCATCGCCAGCCACCCCATGGCCGGGCGGGAGACCTCCAGCGTCGAGCACGCGGCGGAGGTCAACTTCGCCCCCGCCAACTTTATCATCACCCCCACCACCCAAAACACCCCCCGGGCCATCGTCTGGATCACCGAGCTGGCCGAGGTGCTGGGCTTTGAGCACATCTCCACCCTGACCCCCGCCGAGCACGACCGGATGATCGGCTATGTCAGCCAGCTGTGCCACGCCATTGCGGTCAGCCTGATGTGCGCCAACGACAACAGCGCCCTGTGCGAGTACACCGGCGACTCGTTCCGCGACCTGACCCGGATCGCCCGGATCAACGAGACCATGTGGTCCGAGCTGTTTTTGTGGAACCGTGAAAACCTGATCGCCGAGATCGACCAGTTTGACGAAGCGCTGGGCCAGCTGCGGCAGGCCCTGGCCAGCGGCGACCGCGCGGGGCTGGAAGAGATGTTCCGCCTGTCCACCCGGCGGCGGGCCGCCTTCGACAAAAAGCAGCCGGACTGACCGCCCAGAAGGAAAGGAGGGCCCGTCATGGCCAGACAGGAAAAACAGAAGCACAAGCTGTTGGCCCTTGCGCGCATTTTTGAAAGCGAGACCGACGAAAACCATCGCCTGACGGTGCCCCAGCTGGCCGAAAAGCTGACCGCCCAGGGCATCCCCTGCGAGCGCAAAAGCATCTACACCGACATCGAGGCCCTGCGGCAGATGGGGTATGACATTCTGCTGCAGCGGGGCCGGGGCGGGGGCTACTGGCTGGCCCACCGGACCTTTGAACTGGCCGAGCTCAAGCTGTTGGTGGACGCGGTCCAGAGCTGCCGCTTCATCCCCCAGGACAAGACCGGCAACCTGATCGCCAAACTGGAGCGGCTGGCCAGCCGCTATGAGGCGGCCCAGCTGCAGCGCCAGGTCTATGTGGCGGGCCGCCCCCGCAGCCAGAACCCCAGCGTCCTTTACAGCATCGACGCCCTGCACGAGGCCATCAACGCCCGCCGGCAGGTCGCCTTCCATTACGCCAACGGCAAGGACCACACCGTCAGCCCCTGGCGCATGGCCTGGAACGATGGCAGCTATTACCTGATCGCCTACCAGGACTACGACGTCCCCGCGGGCATCCGCCACTACCGGGTGGACCGGATGAGCCAGGTGAAGGTGCTGGAGGACCAGCCCTGCCGCGGCAAAGAGCTGCTGGACAGCTTTAACCTGCCGGCCTACCTGAAAAAGCACTTTCAGATGTACGGCGGGCCGGAGTACCGGGTCACCCTGCGCTGTACCGCCGACCTGCGGGAGGCCATGCTGGACCGCTTCGGCCGGGAGCTGATCCTGTTTGACGAGCCCGACGGCTGTTTCCATTTCACGACCCCCGTTTGCGTCAGCGACCCCTTTCTGGGGTGGGTCTGCGGCTTTGGGGGCAAAGTCACCGTCACCGCCCCGGCAGAGGTCCGGGCCCGCCTGGCCAACCTGGGGCGGAAGCTGCGGGAGGTATACTGACATTCTTTTTTGCAAAAAATATACAAACGCACGGAGCGCCCGGGAACGGGCGCTTTTTTGTTGCCCCCTCTCAGGCGCTTTGCGCTGGGACGGAGAGGGGAGCGCAAAACCGCCCCGACGCACCAACACAAAAAGAATAAATATACAAAATCACCGCATAAACAATCCAAACATACACTTCGCACTTCCACCCAAAGTAACGAAAAGAAAGCAAAAACCAAAAAATAGTAAATCGGGCCTTGACACCGGGGGGGGGTATGCTATAATGCCTTTGAAAGGAAAGGACCTTCCTTTCAACCTGTTTTGGGTCTCTATCTTTTATACACCATAAGGAGGAAAATTCATTATGAAGCTCAAGAAAATTGCTTCCCTGATGCT
>DXBJ01000021.1 GCA_019116585.1 Candidatus Faecalibacterium gallistercoris
GCTTTGGCGTTTATCTGTAAGCGGCTTAAACTGAATTACAAGAAGCTGTCTGAGGAAGAAAAGAAGTGGCTGAAAAAGATTGCACAGAAGTCGGACTTGCTGAAAAATCCAAACCCACAGCGGGGGAGAAAGTAAGAAAATAACAAATCGAAAATTTGAAAGGAGAAGAAAAATGAAAACATTTGACCCAAATTACAAATTGCTGGACGAGATGTACCAAGACGAATACTATCCTAATTTCTTGGTAGATAAGGTAAAGAACGAACTCCAGAAAGTAATTGACCTGCTGGAGAGCGGTGAAACTGATACCGAAGTGGTGCAGGAAACGCTGGACAATGCGGTCTGCGGCATCAATGAACTCCAAGAGGAATTTGACGAGAACGACAGCGAAATTGAGACAGTAGCCCGAGATTGCATCGGCGTTACCGTAGCCTACATTTTGGAGTGGTTCAACATTCCCATTGATATGGAGGAGGCTATTCGGGAAAGAGATTGGTAACTCACCAATATAAATTTATCGAGAAGATAGCAAAGCCAGCCGAGCCAGTCGACTTGAAATGTTGTGAGTGTATTGCTATGACAATCAAAGAAATCAAGGAGAACAAAAAGCAGTTTCTTCCGCTGTTGCTGCTGGCCGATGAACAGGAGGATATGATAGACAGGTACCTTGACAGAGGGACAATGTATGTGTTGGACGATGATGGAGTCAAGTGCGAATGTGTGGTAACAGACGAGGGAAACGGTGTTCTTGAAATGAAAAATATTGCAACGGAACCAGGCTACCAGGGGAAGGGATACGGTAAAGCGCTCCTTGACTTTGTTGCTGCGGCCTATAAAGGGAAGTATTCTGTGCTGCAAGTTGGCACAGGGGACAGCCCGCTGACGATCCCTTTTTACGAGAAGTGCGGGTTTGTCCGTTCGCACAGGATCAAAAATTTCTTTACAGATCACTATGACCATCCGATATACGAAGCAGGCATGCAGTTGGTAGATATGATCTATTTGCAGAAAAACATATAAATCTGCACAGCGTGACGCAAACCGGAGCGCTGCACCGGTTTGCGGTGCCCTGCTACGCCTCGCCTGTTTTGTCCGCTGGACGCGCTTGGCGCGGCTGCCCGAAAAAGCAGTTGCAAAGGCGGGCAAAGTGTGCTATACTACCGCCATATGAGAAACTGCCACCGGGTAGTAAATGCGGGAAGCATTTGTTTGCGCATCGTTAGGTCTTGGAAGATGCGCACGCAAATGCTTCTTTTTTGAGAAAGAAGGAGGCTGCCATGACGGCACAAAAAGATGCGATCCGCCGGTTTGCCGGCTATTTTTCCAGAAACGAAAAAATGCTCTGGGGAGCGTCGGTGGGGTTCATCATCGTTTCGTTCTGTATGTTTGACCGGGAAAGCTACATGACCCTCTGCGCTTCCCTGATCGGGGTGACGTCCCTGATCTTCAACGCCAAGGGCAACCCCTTCGGGCAGATGCTGGCCGTGGTGTTCAGCCTGCTCTACGGCGGGATCTCCTACACCTTCGCCTATTACGGCGAGATGATCACCTATCTGGGGATGACCATGCCGATGGCGGTCTTTGCCCTGATCTCCTGGATGCGCAACCCCTACAACGGCAACAAGGCGGAGGTCAAGGTGAATGCCATCAGCCGGAAAGAGACCGTCGGGATGTGTGTGGGCGCAGCGGCGGTGACCGCGGTGTTCTATTTCATCCTGGCCTACTTCCACACGGCCAACATCGTGCCCAGCACCGTATCGGTGACCACCAGCTTTCTGGCCGTCTACCTGACCTTCCGGAGAAGCCCCTATTTTGCGCTGGCCTATGCGGCGAACGACCTCATTCTCATCGTCCTCTGGACCCTGGCGAGCGCTTCCGACATCCGGTATATTTCGGTGGTGGTCTGCTTTGCGGCGTTCTTTGCCAACGATCTTTACGGCTATATCAACTGGCAGAAAATGAAGGTGCGGCAGGCGCAGGCCTGCTGAGCGCGCTCTGAAAAACAAACGAAAAACGGCATGACCTTTTTGGCCATGCCGTTTTTGTTTGCCGTTACCGGATGATCCGGTGCCGGCACATGCCGGTATTGCCGCAGTGGGGGCAGGTGAGCCGGCGTTTGGTGAACGTGTGATAGCCCTTGACGTACTGGCCCAGGGTGGGCACGAAGAGCTCGTGGCAGGCAGGGCACTCGTAGTAGCCGGCCTGGGCATCCAGAACGGCCGCTGTGCCGATGCCGGCGGCCGCTGTCAGGAAGGCCAGCACCACCACCGCGACGCGGGCCGGGACCGGCAGCGGCAGGGACGAGGCAATCGTGACCAGGGCGGCGACCGCCACCACAGTAATGCCGACGGTGATCATGGAAAGGGCAAAACGCTTTTTATTCTCCTGATTCTCTTTGATAAGGTCCATCATGTTTTCCTCCGCTTTCTGCTGATAGTCCGATGGGGAGACCTGCTCGCCTGTGAGAAGGTCGTTGACCGTGATGCCCAGCGCCCCGCACAGGGGCAGCATCAGGGAAACGTCGGGCAAGCCCTTGCCGGTTTCCCATTTGGAAATGGTTTTGTCGCTGATCGAGAGCAGGGCGGCCAGCTGGCGCTGGGTGAGGCCTTTGGCCTTGCGGGTCGCGGCGATGAACTGGCCGATCCGGATCTGATCCATGGGGGACACCTCCTTTCTGGCATGAGTGTACCACAAGCGGGGCGGGAGGTACACACACGGGGCGGAGAATCGGGTATGCGGAGCGTAGAGAGGGGCGGAGGAGGCAGGTTCAGTCGTCTGCGATCTCGCCGGGGTTGCCGTAGCACTCGCAGAAGCGGGCCATGAAGGAGGGCGGCTCGCCGTGGGCGTACAGGTGGGAGATGTCCCCGAACTGCAGGACACGGAAATAGGCGGCGCCGGGGCGGCGCTCCTCGGTGGCGACGGTGGTGACCGAGGAGGGCGCGGCGCACAGGCCGTGCCACAGGACCATGGGGGAGACGTTGATGAGCCGGCTGAGCAGGACGCACTCCAGGGCAAAGTGGCAGAAAAAGACAAGTGTGTCGTTGTTGGGGGCGGCGGCCCGGTAGAGCCGGCCCTGCCGCTGGTAGCCGTACTGGGCCAGCAGCGCGTCGAAGGAGCGGATGACGCTGTCGTAGACGGCGCCTACGCCGCCGGCCGCCATCGCTTCGTTTTGGGACCAGGCGCGGTCGCTGAAAAAGCGCTCGTCGGCGGTCCAGTCCTGGGGCAGCCAGTCCCAGGCGATGCTGTCCTGGTCCGGGAGGTTGGGCTTGCGGACCCGGCCGGTGAACTCCCGCAGCCAGTCCAGGGTGACGGCGGTCCGCCCCGCTTTTTGCAGGGTGGGCCGGGCGGTGTCCTGGGCCCGGCCCAGGGGAGAAACGTAATACTGCCGGACGTCCAGCGGGGCGATGCGCCCGGCGAGGAGCTCGGCTTCCCGCCAGCCTTTTTCGGTCAGGGTGTCGTGGGCGTAGTCGGGTTCGCCGTGGCGGATGAAGAGAAGTTTCATGGCGGTCTACCTCCAAAAATGATCAGGCGGCCTTTTCAAAGGCGACAAAGCCGCATTCGTAGGGATGGTCCAGGCAGAGGACGTCGGGGGAAGAGGGGCGGTAGCGGAACAGACGGAGAAGGATGAGAAAATCGCCTCCGCCGCCCAGGATCATGATCTCGGCCAGCAGGAACAGCCAGTTCTGATGCAGGGCGGCGGCCGCCATGGTCAGGCCGGCCCCCAGCACCAGGGTGGGCATGGCTGTGCCCAGGGCGTACTGCCAGCGCCGGAGAGGGGCGCTGCAGGTGCAGTAGGGGGTCAGGGCTTTCCAGATGACCCCGAAGGAGATGGAGGCAAAGTGTCGGGGCGCGAAAAGGCCCCAGGTCAGGCCGTGGATGCACTCGTGGACCACCAGCAGGCCGACGATGGCCAGGAACAGCAGGAAAAACTGCGCGCCGGGGAAAAAGCTGCCCCCCGCGGCGATGAACGGGGAATAGATCCATGCGGCCAGGGCCAGGAAGGGGAGCATGATCAGGAAGGAAAGGGTGTTGGCCTGGAGGATGCCGATGAGGAAATCCTTCTGGCGGTAGCCGGCGCGGGCCATTTGAGCGCAGAGGGCCTCGAAGGCGGCCTTGCGCTTTTGCTCGGCGGGGGTGAGCTTGCGTTCACGGTGGGACATGGGAAGGAGCCTCCTTGTCGGAAAATGGGTGGGGGAGCTTTGGGTCTATTGTAGCATAACAGGGCGAAAGAGAAAAGAGGCCGCGGGAAGCGGCTTCTTTTTTTGCGCTTTTGGTAAAGAAAACGGACGTTTTTGATGCAGAAAACAGACGCTGAAAGGACGCGCTGTTGCGGCGGTGCGGGCGGTGGTATCCTGTGGACAGGCGGCCGGAACACGGCGGAAAGGAGAGAACGGATGGCACAGAACAAGAACGGCAGCCTGCGCGACCTGCAGCGGACCACCGCCCTTTTGAGCGGCCTGCTGGCCAAAGAGGCGAAAGCCCTGGACGCCCGCAGGCGGGAGGAAGGGGAGGGGGACATGAAGGCGCTGAAGGAGATCACGGCGGTGCTCAAGGATCTGGCGGCCGTGGCCAAGAGCCTGGGCGAACAGGACGGCGGCAGCGCCGGCAGCGAGTACGGGGTGGTGCTGCTGCCCCCCGCAGGAGAAGGAAAGGAGGAACCGTTATGAACCGGCAGGCGCCGGTGATCTGGCAGCCCCAGCCCCGGCAGCGGGCCTTTATGGAACGGCCTGAGCCGGAAGCCCTGTACGGGGGCGCGGCGGGCGGAGGCAAGAGTGACGCCCTGGTGATCGAGGCCCTGCGGCAGGTGCACATCCCCCACTACCGGGCGCTGATTTTGCGCAAGACGTTTCCGCAGCTGAGCGATCTGGTGGACAAGAGCATGAACTACTACCGGCGGGCTTTCCCGGGGGCGCAGTACAACGCGACCAGCCATGTATGGGTGTTCCCCAGCGGGGCGAAGATCTACTTCGGCTCGATGCAGTACACCAAGGACCGGACCAACTACCAGGGCAAGGCGTTCGACTTCATCGGGTTTGACGAGCTGACCCATTTTGAATGGGAGGAGTACAGCTACATGATGAGCCGCAACCGCCCCACCGGCCCGGGCACCCGGGTGTACATGCGGGCCACCACCAACCCCGGCGGGGTGGGCCACGGCTGGGTCAAGGAGAGGTTCATCACTCCGGCCCCGCCCGGCACCCCCATCCTGGAGGAGTACAAGGTGCGGATGCCCGACGGGACGGCCCGCACCTACCGGCGGGCCAGGGTGTTCATCCCCTCCAGCATCTTTGACAACCCGGCCCTGCTGGCCAACGACCCGGACTATCTGGCCAGCCTGGCGGCCCTGCCCGAGGCGGAAAAACAGGCCCTGCTGTACGGCAGCTGGGACAGCTTTTCGGGCCAGGTGTTCACCGAATGGCGGAACGACCCCGAACACTACCGGGACCAGCGGTGGACCCATGTGGTGGAACCCTTTGCCATCCCCAGGCACTGGCGGATCTGGCGGGGGTACGACTTCGGGTACTCGCGGCCCTTCTCGGTGGGGTGGTACGCCGTGGACGAGGACGGACGGATCTACCGGATCAAGGAGCTGTACGGGTGCGACGGCCGCCCCAACGAGGGGCTGCGCCTGAACCCGGTGGAGCAGGCCCGGCGCATCCGGGAGGCCGAGCAGAACGACCCGATGCTGCGGGGAAGGGTGATCCGGGGGATCGCGGACCCGGCGATCTTTGACGAGAGCCGGGGGGAGAGCATCGCTGCCATGATGGAGCGGCCTCCCAACGGAGTGCACTGGGCGGCGGCGGACAACACCCGGCTGGCCGGCAAAATGCAGATGCACTACCGCCTGGCCTTTGACGGGGAGGGGCGGCCCATGCTGCAGGTGTTCCGGACCTGCAGGCACTTTATCCGGACCATACCGGCCCTGGTCTACGACGAGAGCAATGTGGAGGACGTGGACACCCGCCAGGAGGACCACATCTACGACGAGTGCCGGTACGTCCTGATGGAAAACCCCATCAGCCCGCCGGTGCGCCCCTGCCCGCCGCCCCCCGCCGACGACCCCCTCGACCTGGGGCCGAAGGGGAGGGACCGGGCGACATTTTACAGAATATGAGGTGAAAACATGGAACAGGAATTTCTGACCCAGGCGCCGCCCCCGGTGGGGCCGGAACAGGCCGCGGAGGCGGAGCGCATCCTGCACAAGTACAAGGCCGGCAAGGCCGCGCTGGACCGGCGGCTGATCGACAACGAGCTGTGGTTCCGGATGGCGCACTGGAAACAGTACAAGAACCGGATGATGGAGGGCAAGCCCCAGCCTTCCAGCGGGTGGCTGTTCAACTCGATCGCCAGCAAGCACGCCGACGCCATGGACAACTATCCCGAGCCCTGCGTGCTGCCCCGGGCGGCCGACGACGAGGCCACGGCCCGCACCCTGTCCAGCATCCTGCCGGTGGTGCTGGAGCAGGCCGACTACGAACAGGTGTATTCGGACAGCTGGTGGCGCAAGCTCAAGCAGGGGACGGGGGTCAAGGGCATCTTCTGGGACCCCGCCGCCCGGGGCGGGCTGGGGGAGATCGCCATCCGCTCGATGAACCTGCTGATGCTGTACTGGGAGCCGGGGATCATGGACATCCAGGACAGCTCCCACTTTTTCAGCCTGAGCCTGGAGGACTCGGAACAGCTGGCCGCCCGCTGGCCCCAGCTGCGGGGCCGCACCGGGGGCACCATCGACGCGGCGCGGTACATCCACGACGACTCGATCGACACCACCGACAAGAGCGTGGTGGTGGACTGGTACTACAAAAAACCGGGCCCCGGCGGCCGGGAGCTGGTCCACTACTGCAAGTTCTGCAACGGGGTGGTGCTGTACGCCAGCGAAAACGACCCCCGGCTGGCGGAGCGGGGCTTCTACGACCACGGCCGGTATCCCTTTGTGTTCGACGTGCTGTTCCAGGAAGAGGACAGCCCCGCAGGCTTTGGGTACATCGACGTCATGAAGGACTGCCAGAACTCGATCGACAAGATGAACCAGGCCATGGACGAAAACGTCCTGCTGGCGTCGAAACAGCGGTATGTCCTGAGCGACGCCGCCGGGATCAACGAGGAGGAGCTGGCCGATTTCAGCCGGGACATCGTCCATGTGACGGGGCGGCTGAGCAGCGACAGCTTCCACCAGATGCAGACGGCGGGGCTGCAGGCAAGCTCGATCACCTACCGCAACAGCCGGGTGGACGAGCTGAAGGAGATCAGCGGCAACCGGGACGTCAGCCAGGGCGGGACCTCGGGCGGGGTGACGGCGGCGTCGGCCATCGCCGCCCTGCAGGAGGCGGGCAGCAAGCTGAGCCGGGACATGATCAAGAGCGCCTACCGCGCCTTTGCGCGGGAATGCTACATGGTCATCGACCTGATGCGGCAGTTCTACGACGAGGAGCGGATCTTCCGCATCACGGGGGAACAGGGGCAGAACCTGTATGTGCCCTTCAGCGCCGCGGCCCTGCGGCCGGCCCCGGCCCGGACGGTGGCCGGGGTGGAGCTGGGCAGCCGGGAGCCGGTGTTCGACATCACCATCTCGGCGGCCAAGAAATCCACCTTCAGCCGGATGACCCAGAACGAGACGGCCAAGGAATGCTACCAGCTGGGCTTTTTCAACCCCGCCAACGCCGACGCGGCCCTGGCCGCCCTGGAGATGATGGACTTTGAGGGGATCGAGAAAGTGCGCCAGCGGGTGCGGCAGAACGGCACCCTGGCCCGGCGGCTCCAGATGGCCCAGCAGCAGCTGGCCCGGCTGGCCCGGCCGGTGGTCCAGGCACCGGGCCCGGGCAGCGTCCCCGCCGCCCGGAAGGGCGCGCCCCGGGCGCCGGCCGGGATGCCACGGCCGGCAGGGCCGGCGGACGCAGCCAAACGAGCCATGAACAGCAACGGAAGGAGAAAGCAAGGATGATCCAAGCGTATTACAACGAACTGGACGGGCCGGAGGGGGTCACCCGCCGGCTGAGTGTGAAAGGCCACGCCAACTACGCCCCCGCCGGGCAGGACATTGTCTGCGCCGGGGCCAGCATCCTGATGCAGGCGCTGGTGTGGATGCTGGCCGGAGAGGAGGGGGCGGACTGCGCGGCGGCGGACGGCCCCGGCGGGCCCCGGATCACGGTGACCGCCGGCCCGGGCAAAGGACGGGAGGCGGACCAGCGTCTGGCCGGCAGCTTTGAGCTGGCCAAGACGGGGCTGGCCCTGCTGGCCGAACGCTACCCCGACAACCTGCGCTTTGCGGACACCAGCCGCCGGGGCGAGGAGGGGATGGTCGATTTGCAGCTCTTTGCCCGGCCCCGGCAGGAGCGCAGAAAGGGCGGCCCCGCCCTCAGCCGGGAGCAGGAACGCCAGGCCGTGGCCTCCGGCACCATGAAGCGCCGGAAGGACCCGGACAAGCTCCCGGACGAGGAGAAGGACAAGGCCCCCGCCGCCCCCGGCCCCCGGGCGGCGAAGCCGCAGCCTGCGGTCGAGCCCATGATGGGGATCGGTGAAGTGGGGCGGTTCATCCGGGCGCTGCACCGGCGCTGGGCCCTGGAAGAGGCGGAGATGCGCAAGGGAGACCCGGGATTCTCCTTCCGGGAGGCGCTGAAAAAGCCGGCCATGCGCCGGATGATGCGGATGCCCGGGATGCGGATGCAGGAGGCCTACCGGGCGGCCTTCTACGACCAGCTGATGGAAGGCACCGCCCGGACCGTGGAACAGGGCGTGATGGACCGGGTCCGGGAGCGCGGGGCGCGGGGGGCGGAAAACGGCATCCACAGCCGCGGCGCGGCGGCCACCGCCCCCGACGTGAGCCGGATGAGCCGCGCCCAGCGGGAGGCCATCGAACGGGAGGTCCTGCACGGGGCCAAGATCCGGCTGTGAGACAGGTACGAACCGGCCCTGGGGCCGGCACACATACGACAAAGAAAGGAAACACATGATGAACTGGAACAAACTGCCTTTTGACCTGCAGCTGTTTGCCGAGCCGGAGGCCGGCACCGGCAACCTGCTGAACACCACCACCACCATGAGCGCCGAGATGAGAAGCTTCTACGAGAAGCGCCTCATCGACCAGGCTGAGCCCCGGCTGGTCCACGACCAGTTCGCCGACTATTACCCCGTGCCGGTGGGCGGCGGCAAGACCATCGAGTTCCGCAAGTACGACAGCCTGCCCAAGGCCACCATCCCCCTGACCGAGGGCGTGACCCCCGACGGCCAGGCCCTGAACGTCTCGGTGGTCAAGAGCGACCTGCACCAGTACGGCGGCTGGACCCCCCTGACCGACGTGCTGCAGATGACCGCCATCGACAACAACGTGGTGCAGGCCACCCGCATCCTGGCCAGCCAGGCCGGCCGCACCCTCGACACCATCACCCGGGATGTGCTGGCCGGGGGCACCAACGTGATCTACGCCCCCAAGGTGACCTCCAGCGGGGAGACCGCGGTGGAGAGCCGCTCGGCCCTGACCATGGACTGCAAGCTGACCCCCAAGCTGTTCTTCCAGGCGGCGGCCCAGCTGGGCGCCATGAACGCCGACACCCTGGGCGACAGCTATGTAGCCATCATCCACCCCTACGCCGCCTACGACCTCAAGACCAGCAAGGAGTGGATCGAGGTGCACAAGTACGCCGACCCCGAGGCCATGTACCGCGGCGAGATCGGCAAGCTGGGCAACATCCGCTTTATCGAGACCAGCGAGGCCAAGATCTGGAAGGACGACACCTGCCCCGCCAACGGCAGCGGCCGCTATGCCGTTTTTGGCACCCTGGTGCTGGGGGCCCACGCCTACGGCGTCACCGAGCTGGAGGGCGGCGGCCTGGAGCACATCGTCAAGCAGCTGGGCTACGGCGACGACCCCCTGAACCAGCGCGCCAGCGTGGGCTGGAAGGGGATGCGCGCCGCCGAGCGGCTGGTGGAGCAGTACATGGTGCGGATCGAGAGCCTGTCCAGCTATTCGGCCTCGGCCGCCGCCAACTGAGATGGAAAGGAGAAAAAAGATGGCTGAAGAAAAAGTCCGCATCAAGCTGTTCAAGGACAACGGCCGCTACAAGGGCGACCTGTTCGTCAGCGTGAACGGCGTCAACTACAAGATCCGCCGGGGCGTTGAGGTGGAGGTGCCCCGGGCCGTCGCAGAGGTGCTGGAGCACAGCCAGCGCCAGGACGACCTGACCGCCGCCCGCATCGCCGCCGCCGAGGACGCCGCGGGCAAGTAAACGGATGCAGCACAGGGCCGGCCCCCAAAAAGCCGGGGCCGGCCCCTTGTGCTTGCCGAAAAAAGAGAGGTGAACAGAACATGACGGCAGGTGAAGCGATCGGGCAGGCCAGGGCCATGCGCCCGGGCTGCGGGATCGGAGAGGACCAGATGAAAGGCTGGCTGTGCCGCCAGGACGGCGAGATCCGGGAGCGGATCGTCCGGCCGGGCGGGGCCGGGGGCTTTGAGGACACAGGCGCCGACCTGCTGGGGGCCGAGGGCCTGGCCGACAGCGCCGAGCTGCTGGCGCCGTTCCCCTTTGACGGGATGTATCCCCATTACCTGTGCGCGATGGTGGATGCGGCGCTGGGGGAAAACGAGCGCTATGCCGGGGAGATGACCCGGTGCAACGCCCTGCTGGGCGAATTTGCGGCCTGGCTGCGGCGGAACCACCGCCCCCCGGCCCGGCAGGTGATCTGGTGAGGAGGGATGAGGCATGTATCTGCCTGAGCTGCCCGCGCTGAAAAACAGCCGCCGCCAGATGCGGGTGTTCGGCGGGCTGAACGAGACCTTCGGCTGCACCGAGGCGGAGTATGGGGCGGAGCGGAATTTTTCCAGCAGGGATTTCCCCGCCCTGTCCACCCGGGTGCCCCGCCGCAGGCTGCGGGACCAGGAAAGCGCCGACGGGATGTACCATCTGAACGGTTTTTTGCTCATCGGCGGGGGCGGGCTGACCTACACCCCCGACAGCGGGGCGGAGCCGGTGGTGCGCCAGGGTGTCCTGACCGAGGGGAAAAAGAGCCTGGTGGGCATCGGGACCAGGGTGCTGATCTTCCCCGACAAGGTGGCCTTTGACACCGCCGACGGCACCCTGAAACCCCTGGGGGCCGCCTGGACCAGCAGCGAATCGGTGGAGATGACCCCCTGCGACGCCGAGGGCAAGACCTACACGGTGAGCCGCTGGGGCCTGGAGGAGCCGGAGGACCCGGCGGACGGCGAGGTCTTTCTGAAAGTGAAGGCGGAGTCCAGCCCGTGGAACGCCGACGGGGTGCTGGAAGTCTACAGCAGTTCCCTGGAGCGGTGGACAGGGGTGACGCTGGACTACTGCAAGATCAGCGCCACCGGCATCGGGGCGGACTTCGCGGTCTGGGACACCGTGACGGTGGAGGGGACGGCGGCCGCCGCGGCCGGCCTGTGCGAGGACCTGGACGGGGAAAAAGTCCTCTACGACGCGGGGGAGGACTGGCTGATGGTCCGCATCACCCCCGGCGGGGAACATTTTTACGGGCGCATCCTGCAGACCGGGACGGAGGCGTCCTGGAGCAGCCTGGACGGCAAAAGCAATTTGAGCTACAACTCGGACAAGCCCCTGCGCTGCACCCGGCGGGTGCCCGACCTGGATTACCTGACCGAGTGCGACAACCGGGTGTGGGGCTGCTCGGGCAGCGAGAACGTGATCTACGCCTGCAAGCTGGGCGACCCCACCAACTGGTTCTCTTACCGGAACACCGCCGCCGACAGCTATGCGGTGACGGTGGGCAGCGACGGGGACTTTACCGGCGCGGCCACCTGCATGGGGTATGTATTGTTCTTCAAAGAGAACAGCCTGCACAAGCTGTGCGGGACAAAGCCGTCGGACTTCCAGCTCAGCAGCCTGCGGTGCCGCGGGGTGGCCAAACACGCCGCCGGAAGCCTCTGCGTCATCAACGAGACGCTGTATTATCTTTCGCCCGAAGGGGTGATGGCCTGGGACGGCAGCCTGCCGGTGAAGGTGTCGGGGACGCTGGACCCCAGCGGCCTGACCGGGGCCCAGCGGGCCGCCGCCGGGTGGCTGGACGGGCGGTACTACCTCTACCTGAAGCGGGAAGAGGGGAGCCGGCTGCTGGTCTACGACACCGAGCGCGGCCTCTGGCACGAGGAGGACCCCGGCGGGACGGGAGAGCTGGAAATGCTGTCCAGCGGGCGCCAGCTGTACCTGTGGGACGGCGCGGCCCTCTGGGCGGCCGGCCCCGCCCGGGAAGAGGACGCCGTCCTGGCCGGGGACGGGGGAGAGGCCGAGGCGAAGATCCCGTTCCGGCTGGAGACGGGGGAGATGGGGCTGGACGACAGCGAGGACAAGTATCTGGCCCATCTGGTGCTGCGGCTGGAGGCCCAGCCCGGCACCGAGCTGGCCGTCTGGGCCAGCTGCGACGGCGGCCCCTGGGAAAAACTGGCCCAGGCCGCCGCCCGCACCGAGCCGAAAAAGCTGCGCATCCCCCTGACGCCGCGGCGGCACGACACCCTGCGGCTGCGGCTGACCGGGGCCGGCCAGATGACCCTGCGCAGCATGAGCCGCACCTTTGCCCCCGCAAAGGGCGGGCTGTGAGAAAGGAGGAGCGCGTATGGCAAGCATCGCGGGCCTGAGCAAGCTGGGCCTGCCCCGGCTGAGCAGCAGCATGGACCCCGAGGACGCCCGGGTGATCCGCAACTACCTGTACCAGATGCAGGAGCAGCTGCAGTACGTATTGACGAACATCGACACCGAGAACCTTGCGGAAGGGCTGAAAAGCCGTCTGGAAGGACAGTGACAGAAAGGAGACGCCAACCATGGCGGTCAAGAAAAAAGACCCCTACAGCACCCAGGGCCTGAACGACAAGGCGTCGGTGCAGCAGGCGCTGGCTTCGGCCCAGTACCGGCCGGGCGAGGCGGTGAACCAGGCGGCCAGCGCCCTGGAGCAGTGGCAGAGCAGCCGCCCCGCCGGCTACCAGAGCCAGTACCAGGGGCAGATCAACAGCCTGCTGGATCAGGCCATGAACCAGGAGAAATTTTCCTACGACTATGCGTCCGACCCGCTCTACCGCCAGTATGCCCAGGCCTACCGGCAGAACGCCCACGACGCCAGCACCGACGCCGCGGCCCAGGCCGCCGCCCTGACCGGCGGGTACGGCTCCAGCTACGCCACCAGCGCGGCGCAGCAGGCCTACCAGCAGCAGATGAACGGCCTGAACAGCGTGATCCCCACCCTGTACGGCCTGGCCCTGGACAGCTACACCAGCGAGGGCGATCTGCTGATGGAGCAGATCGGGATGCTGAACCAGCAGGAGCAGAACGCCCAGGATCTCTATTACCGCCAGCTGGACGACTACTACACCCAGCTGGAATACAAGCAGGAAGCCTACGAGAACGCTGCGGCCCAGGACTACGCCCAGTACACCGGCTACCTGGCCAACCTGAACAACCTCTACGGGTACTACACCCAGCAGGAGGAGGCCGAAGCCGCACGCCGCCAGCAGACCTTCAACAATGTGATGGGCGTGCTGGGGCTGATCGGCAACGTGGCGCAGATGGCCATCAGCGGAACCACCGGCCTGGGCTCGATGCTCAGCGGGCTGGCGCAGGCCGGCTACAGCATGTACGCCGACAGCCGCGACTTTGAGGCCGCGCGCGCCGACGCCGCCTGGGAGCAGCAGATGCAGGAGCGCCTGCGCCAGGACAGCCTGGCCCGGCAGTCCTACGAGGACAGCACCGCCGCCCAGCAGTACCAGGACGCGCTGGCCCAGCAGCGCTTTGACAACGAGGTGACCAGCCAGAAGCTGGCCATCGCGCAGGGGGAGTGGGCCCTCAAGCGCAGCCAGGCCCAGCAGGAGGCCGCCGCGGCCAGCGCCCGGGCCGCCAGCCGTTCTGCCGGGGGCAGCACGGCCAGGAGCACGGGCGGCAGCGGGAGCAGCAGCCGCACGGGCAGCAGCGCGGCCAGCGCGGGCAGCGCAGCCCGTACAGACAGCGCGGCGTCCGGCAGCAGCGGCATCGACTACCAGCAGTTTGCCCGGAAGATGCGCAGCCGCGGCTACACCATCGACGAGATCAAGGCGATGTTCGACGCCATGCGGGGCGGCTGAGAAGCGCCCCGGGCGCTGCAACGCGAAAAAGGACGTACCTTTGCGGGTACGTCCTTTTTCTTGAGGAGTGGAAAAGAAAGGAGACAGGAAATGGAGGGTCAGTTCTTCTTGATCTTGGTCAGGGCGTCGTTGACCTGGCGCTTGACGTCGGCGGAGAAGGCGCGGCCGGCCATCTTCATCATATCGGTCAGGCGCATGGTGCCCATGATGCCGCCCTCGCCGTCCTCCTCGCTGGAGTTCATCATGCTCATCATGCTGCTGTGAGCGAAGGTGTCGAGCACGTCCTTGATGACGGCGGCCGTCTCGCTGTTGGCCAGCAGGTCGGTGACCTTGTCCTTGATGGAGTAGAAGCCTTCGGGGTAATTGAGGGGCTTGCGGGCCTCGCGGGCCTTGGGATCGTCGAACCAGTTGGCGGCGTCGTTGCCCTCGGGCAGGTCGTAGGCATAGTTGTGCTCGGCCACGCCGTTGAAGGCGGCGGTGTCGGACACCTCGCCGCAGCTGGCGGTGACGGTGTTGGCGCCGGCCTTCAGGTCAACGTTCTGGAACACGGCGCAGTGGTCGACTGCCTCGAGGGTGCCCGCCTCAACGCCGTTGACCGTCAGGGTGACGGTGGGGCAGTTGGTGTAGACGGTGATGTTCCGCTCGCCGGGGGCGCGGTCCACAAAGCGGCTGCCGCTGATGTGGATCATGGGCTGGGTGGTCCAGTAGGCCTGGTAGACGTAGAAGGGGTCCTTCTTGACCTTGCGGTCGTAGGTGACAAGGCCCTTGTTGTTGCGGCCCTGGATGCCGCCCTCGTCGCGGCCGTCGGCGGCAAAGTCGAACATATTCCACACATGGGTGGCCCACAGGTAGGGCCGGGTGGAGAAGGTCTTGAGCATATCGTGGTGGTACTCGGTGGCGTACTCCTCGGTGTAGTCGTGGTTTTCAGGGTAGGCGGAGTGCCACTTGAGGATGCACTCGGCGCCGTACTCCGAGACGCCCAGGCAGCGGTCGGGGTACATGGCGTGGAACTTGTCCAGCCAGGGGCCGTTGTCGGCGGCCTCGCCGAAATACCAGCCGAAGTAGTGGTTGTAGCTCTCCACGTCGGTGATGGTGTTGTGCTCGCTTTCCATGGGGGTCATGGTGACCTGGGCCATGGTGGTCATGCGGCTGGGGTCCAGGCGCTTGGCCAGGGCGTTGACCTCGCGCAGGTTCTGGCGCAGGTCCTCGCGGTCTTTGCCGATGAGGATCTCGTTGGAGATGCCCCAGAAGAAGATGGAGGGGTGGTTGTAGTTCTGGGCCACCAGCTCGGTCATCTGGCTGAGGGTGTTGTCGTGGGCCTCCTGGCCGGGGATGAAGCGGCTGATGAAGGGGATCTCGGCCCAGAGGACGAAGCCGGCGTGGTCGCACAGGTCGTAGAAATACTGGTCGTGCTGGTAGTGGGCCAGGCGGATGGTGTTGGCGCCCACCTCTTTGATGAGGGCGAGGTCCTGCTCGTGGTCGGCGCGGCTGATGGCCCAGCCCTTGTCCAGCCGGTCCTGATGGCGGGAGACGCCGTGCAGGGGGACGTTTTTGCCGTTGAGCCAGAAGCCGGTGTTGGGGTCCACGTGGAAGGAGCGGTAGCCGTAGGTGACGGAAACGGCGTCCACCGCCTCCTCGCCGCGGAGGATGGAGGCCTCGGCGGTGTAGCAGTAGGGGTCGGCCAGGCCGTCCCACAGGTGGGGGTTCTTGACCGAGAGGGTGAGGACGGTGTGGGCCTCGGCGGGGGCCGAGCCGGAGGCCACCACGCAGCCGGCGGCGTCTTTCAGGTCCACCGAGACGGTGCAGCCGCCGGCGTCCACGGGGAACAGATCCACCCGGGTGGTGCCCGAGACGATGGGGGTGACAAAGACGGCGGGGGCGCCGGCCTTGAGCAGGTCAAAGTGGGCGGGGGCCGTCTCGATGAAGCTGACCTCGCGGTACAGCCCGCCGAAGAAGGTGAAGTCCGCCGTCTGGGGGTAAATATCGCTGGGGGCGTTGGAGACGTCCACCCGGAGCAGGTTGCCGGACTTTTTTATGGCGGGGGTCAGGTCGAAGCGGAAGGTGGAAAACCCGCCCTTGTGCTGGCCCAGCAGGCGGCCGTTGCAGTAGACGGTGGCCACATGGTTGGCGCCTTTGAACTCGATGTACTGGCGTTTGCCGTCGGTGGGGTCGGGCAGGGCGATCTCGTAGGTGCCGACGCCGCGCCAATAGTCGTTGCCGCCGTCCTGGCCGTCCTGGGCGTTCCAGGTATGGGGCAGGGCGACGGGGGCAAAGGGCTCGCCGTGCTTGGCAAAGCGGGCGGTGGTGAGCAGGGTGGTGGTGCGCATAAAGCATACTCCTTTCGCACAAAGCCGGCCGGGCCCGCGCCCGGCGGCAGGGATGCGTGTGCAGGTTTGCCTTTAGTATATCACTGCGGCGGGGAAGGCGGTAGGAAAATTTTGGGGAAGTTCTGTATAATTTTTGTTTGCATGGAGGAAAATATTGGCGGATGTTCATAAAAAATCCATAAACGGGCGCAAAAAGCCCCCGGGCTTGCCGGGGGCTGGGGGTGATAAGGTTCAGTTGAGGGTGGGCGGGGTGTTGCCGGCGCTGTTATAGCGCCATTTTGTACCGGCCAGGGCTGCGTTCATTTGTGTAACGGCGTCCGCCCAGTCGCCGTCCACCTGCGTGGTTCCGTCGGTGGTGCCTGCATGATTGTAGCCGATGCCTTGTTCCTGGTCGTTCTGCCAGTAGCAGGCGGTGATGGAAGGGATACCGACTGATGCATTATAGTTTCGACCCGTTACGCCGCCTGTGGCTCCATCCGGGCCGCTGACAGTCCCCGTAGCATGGTAGCAGGCGGTCAGGGTGCCAGAATCGTTGGACCCCGTTACGCCGCCTACATAGATAGAGCCAGTTCCTCCGGTCACGTTACCCGTAGCATAGCAGGCAGTGAGGTTGCCTCCGTTACTTCCTACAACGCCGCCGGCAAAGAAAGTACCTGCGGTGTTATTATTTTCAGCTGTCACGTCGCCCGTGGCATAGCAAGCGGTCAGGGTGACACCATAATTCGTGTAACCTACCACGCCGCCGACTTGGCTCGTTCCCTGCACTGTGGCCGATGAGCTGCATCCGGTGATGGAACCGCTATATTGCTGACCCACCACGCCGCCTGCGCTGTAGCCGCTGACTCTGCCCGACACCGAGCAGTTTTCAATGGTGCCGTTGTTAATCCCCGCCACGCCGCCGGCATAGCCATGCTGGTAATCGCTTGTTATCTGCACGTTCACCAACTTTACGTTCTTCACCGTACCAACTTTGTCGATGTAGCCGAACAGACCCGCATATTCGTTACTTCCCGTAACTTTCAGCCCGCTGATAGTATGTCCTTTGCCATCGAAGGTGCCGGTGTACGAGTTAGTAAAGCTTATTCCTACCGGCGTCCAGTTTCCGGTCAGGGTGATGTCGGCGGCCAGGGTGCAGTCAAGGGAGTAATTGCCATTACGCACTTCCTCCGCCCAGTCCATAAGCTGTTCAGGTGTGGAGACTGTACGACTGGTCAGCTTCTGGAAGGTGACGGTGATGGTGTGGCTGGCTGTGACGTTGGTAAGGGTATAGGTGTTGTTCGTCACCTGGTCGGTGACGTCCGCGCCGTTGTCCTGGACGCTGCCTACGGTGTAGCCTTCTTCGGGGGTCACTGTGACGGTGACGCTGCCGCCGTGCCCCACCTCGTCAGGAGATACGGACACCTTGCCGCCCGTGCCGCTCACTGTGGCGGTGACGGTGTAGGTCTGCTGTTGGAAGGTGACAGTGATGGTTTGATCTTCCGTCACGTTGTCAAGGGTGTAGGTGCCGTCCGCGTTGGAGGTCAGGGGGGTGCCGTCTGCCGTCCGGACGCTGCCCACGGTGTAGCCTTCATCGGGGGTCACTGTGACGGTGACGCTGCCGCCGTGCTCCACCTTTTCAGAGGATATGGACGCCGTGCCGCCCGTGCCGATGTTGGCGGTGATGGTGTAGGTCAGCTTCTGGAAGGTGACGGCAATGGTGCAGTCCCCTTTGACGGTGTAGGTGTAGGAGCCGTTTTCGCCGCTCAAAACATCGCCGCCCGCCTGGACGGACGCGATTTGGTAGCCGCTGTTCGGCTCGACGGTGAAGGTGAGGGTGTCGCCCGCCAGGAACGCGGCCGAATCGCCGTCTGCGACCGGCTGGCCGCCGAGCTTGACCGTGCCGCCCGTGCCGATGCTGGCGGTGACGGTGTAGACCTGCGCAAAGGACGCCTCCACGGTGTGGCTGGCATCCACCGCGGAGAACTGGACGGTGTACTCGGTGCGGCTGGCGTCCGCCGCCGTAAACTGGCCGACGCCGTCCACGGTGATCTGCCGGATGCAGTAGCCGTCGCTTGCGGCCACGGCGACGCTGGCGTCCTGCCCGGCGGCGACGGTCTGGGAGGGCGGCTGGGCCGTGCCGCCTGTGCCCGCCGTGGCGGTGATGGTGTAGGTGACGGGGGGATCATCGCCGTCATCGTCGTCATCGCCGCCGGGCGGCACAACGATGACGCCATCCCCGCCGGGCTGGCTGGATGCGCCGCCGCCGGGCCGGTCCTGGTCCCAGGGGCAGCCGGTGAGCATGAGGGTGGCGAGCGCCGCCGCAAGCGAAAGCACGATCCATCGTTTGATGCGCATGATGTTGCCTCCTTTTTCAGTCCGGAAAGGTATGCTTTCCCGGATGATGCTATCTGCTGAAATTATAACAAAAAACCCATGCGATAGCAAGAAAAACCGCGCTGCCCTCCCTTGCTTTTTTCTTTCCGGGAAAGCATACTTTTCCGGAAAACGGACAAAAAGGCTCCCCCGGCTGCATCCACACAGCCGGGGGAGCCTTTTCATGCGGGGTCAGACGCCCGAATAGGCCGAGAAGCCGCCGTCCACCGGCAGGGTGACGCCGGTGATGAAGCTGGCGGCCTTGTCGCTGACCAGGAACAGCAGCGCGCCCTCCAGCTCGGCGCTGTCGCCAAAGCGGCCCATGGGGGTGGCGGCAAGGATCTTGCCGGTGCGGGCTGGGGCCGGCGATCAGTACCGCAGGCCGAACTTCAGCTCGTAGTAGTTGCCGGCGGCGTCGCGGTAGGCGTAGGCCTTGCCGTTCTCGTCCTTGAGGGCCGGGTCGATGTAGGCGTCCTTGGCGTAGCCGGGCACATCGTTGGGGCTGGCGCAGACGCCGTCGGCGTTGACGGCCAGCACCTCGTCGCCCCGGGGCAGGGTGATGGGCAGGCGGCCCACCGGCTCAAACCGGCCGAAGATCACGTCCAGGGTGGCGGAGGGGTAGGTGTCGAAACCGGCGGTCAGGGCGTCGGCATAGGGCTCCACGTTGCCCACCATCCACGCCAGGGGGAAGTTGATGTTGGCGATCACCTTGCCGCCGTGGGCGTGGACCGCCGCCGCGATGGCGGGGATGCGCTTGGCGCCGGCCAGGGTGGTCTCGGTGTGGGTCTGGGGCAGGGGCTTGCCGTCGGGGCCCACGTCGTGGACGGTCTTGTCCTCGCAGATGTCCAGCTCCAGATAGCCGGGGGTGGCGTTGAAGTACGCGCCCGAGGAGGGGCTGACCATCAGGATGGCGTAGTCGGCCTGGGCGGGGTCGTCGGTGAGGTGGATCTCGAACCGGGCGATCATCTCCCGCAGGGCCTGGGTGGCGGCGGCGCCCTTTTCGGCGTCCTTGGCAAAGGCTTCGGCGTAGACCTTGGCCCCGGACAGCTTGTCGGTGGTCAGGGGCAGGGTGTGGTCCTGGTTCTTGAGCAGGACGACGCTCTCCCGGTGGACCAGGGCGGCCTCTTTCCAGTCGTCCTCGTTGGCCACCACCTCAGCGGCGTGCCGGAGGTCGGCGTAGGGGTTCTCGAACATGCCCTGCTGGAACAGCTCGGTCAGGGTGCGGGTGACGGCGCGGTCCAGGCTGGCGTCGGTGAGGACGAGGTCCTCCTTTTTGAACCCTTCGGGCACCGGGTGGGTGTCGTAATAGCCGTTGGTGGCGCGGGCGTACGCCTCGCGGCCCTCGGCGTTGTCGAACAGGCCGCTGATCAGGTCCACGCCCGACTGGGTGACGGCAAAGCCGATCCGCTCGGGCACGTCCAGGGCCTCGACGCCCCAGCTCATGTTGTGGGTGATGCCGGTGTCCGAGTTGATGTAGCCGTCAAAGCCCATCTGCCCCCGCAGGATGCCGTCGATGAACACCTTGTTGTAGGCAAAGCCGTAGGGGTCCATCCGCAGGGCGCTGCCCTCGCAGTCGGTCTGGGGGGCGCTCTTGGCGGCCGCCGGCTTGGAGTAATAGGGCATGATGGACGCGGCGTGGTACTTGACCGCCGGGCGGAAGGTGGGGATGTGGTATTTCTGCAGCGAGCCCTCGGTGGCGTAGACGTTCCACTGGCCGGCGGCGTAGTGGGGGTCGAAGCCGTTTTCGCGGGCGCCGCCGCCGGGGAAGTGCTTGACCGTCATGGACACGCCGTCCCGGGTGACGCCGTCGGGCCCGCCCTGGATGCCGGGGATCAGCCGCTCAAAGATCTTCTCGATCAGCTCGGGGTCCTCGCCGAAGGTGCCGAAAGTGCGCTGCCAGCGGGGATCGCTGACGCAGTCGGCCATGTACATATAGCCCTTGCGCAGGCCGCAGGCGGCCCACTCGCGCCGGATGCAGTCGGCAAACTTGTCGATCAGGGCGGTGTCGCCGTCCTCGCCCAGGACGGCCGCCGCGATGCCCAGGGTGCCGGGCCAGGTGGCGAACACACCGGAGGCGTCGTTCATGCCAAAGACCACCTCGCCGTTCTCGTTGCGGGAGTTGGAGGCCGCCTGCACCGGAACAAAGTGCTGGCACTCTTCGGCCACGGCGTGCAGCTGGTTGAGCCAGTCGGCCATGTCGGCGGGGGAGGGGCTGGCCCGCAGGATCAGGTGGCGGTTGAACCACTCTTTGATGAGGGTGGTGGTGCCGGGCAGGTGCTGCTCGCCAAAAATGGTCTTGCCGTTGAAGTCGGCGTCGTCCAGCACGCCCGACTCATCGGGCACCACGGTGTGGCCCGCGGCGGGGCAGGCGGGGCCCATCCGCCAGTCCGAGATGAACAGCTGGGCGATCTTCTCGTCCACGGTCAGGGTCTTGACGTAGGCGGCGGCGCGCTCGGCGGGGGAGAGCCGCCAGTCGTTGACGGGGGTCACCTCGCCGGTGCCGTCGATGTCCTTAAAGGTCAGGCCGTCCTGCTCGATGACGCGGCGGGACACCGTGCCGATGGTGGGGCCGTTGGGGTTGTGGTAATATTTCAGGTTGTCGGATGCTTTTTTTGCCATGAAGCGTTCCTCCTTCTCAGCTGGTGCAAACGGGGTGGGGCATGGGCCCCATAGTGCTTTTATTATCGCACAAAGCCGCCCCGGATGGGAAGGATTATTTTGCGGGGAATCCGTACAATTTTTTCATTCTGACCGAATTTTCGGCGCTTTGGGCAAAGAAATGGTGAATTTGACGAGAAAACCGCCCCCCAAACTGTGAAAAATGGTCCCGGCGGAAGGAGTGACTTTTCTCAAAAAAACTTTTGTGTTATAATCAAAAGCGTGAAAGTGCGAAAGCAGAGGGCAGCATCTGCCAGCAAAACCAACGCACGAAAATGGAGAGGTGATTTGCGTGAAGGTCGAGATCAGCCGGGTGCTGGAGAAGATGGCCGGTTCCATGAACATCGGCTTGACCAAGATGACCCCGCCCTTCGACGGGATCGGAAATTTTGACTACGGGCTGCGCCGCGCCCTGGACGCGGAATTTGACTGGCCGGGCTTTGGGCAGTCCCTGCTGGACCAGGTGCCGGAAAAGACGCTGGTCTTTGCACAGGGGGTGTTCGAGCTGCGGTTCGCGCTGTTCCTGGCGCCGGACGAGCCGGAAACACTGTACTGCTTTGGGCCCTGGGCGGACGGCCCCCAGTCCCGGGAGTCGCTGGACTGGTGTGCGACCTACCTGGACGAAAAGGCCCAGAAGGTGGTGGAGGAATACCACAACCGGGTGCGCCAGATGGACGACAACGCCATCAAGACCACGTTGTTTGCGGTGATCTCGCTGCTGTTCCCGGAAGGGAAGCTGAAAACCGCCGAGTGGCGGGAGTTCATGCCCCTGCGCTTCCGCCCCAGCTTGGAGAGCTTCCGGGAAAAATCCTTTACCGAAGAGCTGCCCGCCGAGCTGATCGCCGAGCGCTACGCCGCCGAGAACCGGATGCTGGCGGCGGTGATCAAGGGGGACATCCAGACGGCGCTGGGGGGCTACGAGAGTTTCCGGCGGTTCCAGCTGACGCCCCGGATGCGCAGCCCCCTGCGGGACTTCAAAAACTTCAGCATCATCCTGAACAGCCTGTTGCGCAAATCCATCGAGCAGGCCAGCGTCCACCCCTATTACATCGACCAGATCTCCTCCCGCTTTGCGCTGGAGATCGAGGCCCTGGGCAGCGTCGAGGAGGGCGAGCGGCTGCGGGTGCGGATGGTGCGGGAATACTGCCGCTATGTGCAGAAATACTCCCTGCGGCAGTACAGCCCCCTGATCCAGAAGGTGATCAACGAGATCAACCTCCACCTGGACAGCACCCTGTCCCTCAAGACCCTGGCGGCCCAGTGCTACATCAGCCCCAGCTACCTGTCCAACGTCTTTAAGCAGGAGACGGGCCAGACCCTGACCGACTACATCAGCCGCCGCCGGATGGAGCGCGCCGCCCGCCTGCTGCTGACCACCAACGCCCGGGTGGCGATGGTGGCGGAGGAAGTGGGCATCCTGGACGTGAACTACTTCACCAAGATGTTCAAGAGCGCCACCGGCCAGACCCCCACCGCCTACCGGCGGGACAAGCGGGCCCAGGCCTCGCTGGAGGTGGCCCCCGACAGCGCCGCCCCTCTGCCCCCGCCCGCCGGCGGCGAAAAACGGGAAAAATTGAGAAAATCCTGAAATTGCCTCTTGCAATGCTGCGCGGAGTGTGCTATAATACATCCCGCAGTCCTGCTGCTATAGCTCAGTTGGTAGAGCGCATCCTTGGTAAGGATGAGGTCTCCAGTTCAAATCTGGATAGCAGCTCCATATGCAATGCAGAAAGCCTCGAAGGGATAAACCTTCGGGGCTTTTTTGCGTCCTGCCGGCAGGATGTGAAATCGGGGTGAATACCGCCCGCGGGCTGCAATAGGGACCTGGTTTGATTCGTATAGCATATACTGGACCAGATTTTGGCAACCAACGAGGTGAAGTGTATGCAGAAAAACCACAAAGTGCTGGCTGTGCTGGCCTGTCTGGCGCTGGCCGCCGGGACCATGGCCGGATGCGCGCCGTCGGCCCCGCCGGCAGACAGCGCCCCGGCCCGGACGGAGGAGGGGACTGCCAACCCCCTGAACGACGGGCGGCTGCGCTATCTGTACGATCTGAACAGCAGCGGCGGGGGCACCCTGCTGCGGGGCAGCGAACTGCTCTACCGGGCCAGCCCCTCCGAGAGCATCACCCTGCTGTACGCCCCCGGCCAGGCAGAGCCGGCGGGCTGGCAGCTGGGCCGGAACGACGCGAACGGCCAGCGAGTCACCGAAGTGTACGACGAGGCGGGCCAGCTGATCTGGTCCGGCTCCGGCGCGTGGCGGGCCGCCCTGGCGGGGGAGACGCTGGCCCTGGAGCCGGGGAGCGCCGCCGTGGACGTGGGGCCCAGCGGCGTCACCGGCTGCCGCCTGATCGACACCGCCTCCGGGACGGAATACGCCCTGCCCGCCGAGACCTCCGGCTGCATCCCCACCGGGGCCGGGCAGGCGGTGCTGACCCTGAACACCGACCCGGCCGCCGGCGGCCTGGAGGGCAGCAGCGTGGTGGTCCTGGACCTGGCGTCGGGCGCGGAGCTGTACCGGATCGACCGGGCCTATGCCTACCGGGCCTACGGCCTGGACGGCCCCAGCCGCTGCGCCGGCATCCAGCGCTACGACCCCGCCACCGAGACCTGGTATACCGACCTGTACGACCCCGACACCCGGACCATGTACAGTCGGTTTGAGACCTTTTGCGGGGAAAATCTGATCTGCTACCAGCCCGAGCCGGGGCGCTACGACGTCTGCGCCCTGGGCGAGACCGAGCCTCTGGCCAGCTACGACGGCCCCTGCTCCTACTGGCGGGAAGGGCTGGCCCTGGCCCGGGACGCGGAGGGCGGCGCGCACCTCTATCGGGCGGACGGGACGGAACAGCCGCTGTTCGACTTCCTGACCTATAGCGTGGACGGCGGCTACGCGGCTTTCCTGCTGCAGGACGGCAGCCTGCTGCTGTACGGCCCGGACGGCAGCGAAACGGCGATCGAGACCGGCCTGACCAGCCAGGACCGGGTGTCGGTGATGGGGGCCCAGGGAGGCCGCGTCCTGCTCAGCGTCAGCGACGCGGACTACACCGTCACCCGCAGTTTGATCTATGACGCTTCCGGCCTGCTGTACGACAGCGACGGCAGCGGCTACGACCGGCTGATGTACCTGACCATGGGCCCGGAGGGCCCGCTGTACAACGCGACCCGGCAGGGAGCGGGGGGCGGCTGGCTGTCCGACGTGGTGGACAGCCGGGGCAACGCCCTGCTGACGGGGCTGGCCGACGTCTCCTGGGGGGACGACCTGCCCGACGGGGTCATCGCGGCCCGGCGCGGCTTTGAGCGGGGCTACATGGACTTGGAAGGCAACTGGCTTTACAGCGAGAGCGTCTTTACCTCCCTTGCGGATGAGGACGGCTCGTATGACTGGTAAGGAAGAAAAGGAGCAGCACCATGCGAAACACAAAACTTTCCCGCCGCAGTTTCCTGGCGGCGCTGGGCCTGGGGACGGCCGCCCTGTGGCTGGGGGGCTGCGGGCCCGCCGGCAGCACGCCGGACGATGCGCCCAGCCAGGCCCCGGCCTCCAGCCTGCCGGAGGAGGCGGAGGCAGAGCCCTTCCTGACCCCGGAGGAATTCCCGGGGATGGACGGCTCCACCGCCTGCATCCCCCTCATCGCCCAGATGATGGCCGACGCCGCCGGCGTCCCCCTTGAGGAGGCCCAGAGCAGCGTCACCGTCAGCACCACCGCCTACGCCTGGGAGAACATGGGGGTCTACGGCAGCTCCGACATCGGGCTGCTGGTGGTCTACGAGGCCCCCGACTACGTCAAGGAGGAGATCGCCGCCGCCGGCGTGGAGCTGGAACAGAAGGCGGTGGGCCGGGACGCGCTGGTCTTTATCGTCAACGAGGAGAACCCGGTCCAGAGCCTGACCCTCGGCCAGCTGCGGGACATCTACGCCGGCCGGGTCACCAACTGGAGCGAGGTGGGCGGCGCCGACGTGCCCATCGTGGCCTTCCAGCGGGGGGAGGACAGCGGCAGCCAGACCCTGTTCCAAAAACTGCTGATCGGGGACGGGGAGCTGATGGAGGCCCCCACCGAGCTGGCCCCCGCCTCCATGGGAGGGCTGGTGGACAGCGTGGCCGCCTACAACAACAGTGCCAACGCCATCGGCTTTTCGGTCTACTATTATATAGACCAGATGTATTCCCAGCCAGGGCTGCGCCTGCTGGCGGTGGAAGGGGTGGAGCCCTCAAACGACACCATCGCCGCCCAGGAGTACCCCCTGTGCAACGACTTCTACGCCGTCATCCGGGCCAACGCCGCCCCCGACAGCCCCGAGCGCCGGCTCTATGACTGGCTGTCCACCGATGCGGGCCGCGCCTGCATCGAAAAGGCGGGCTACGTCCCGGCCTGAAGAAATTTAGGGGGAACCCATTTCTGCCCGCATACGCGGGACAGAAATCCACTTGGTTGCGGTGCCCTGTTTTTGCTGCGCGTGCAAAAGCCCGCTTGCAAAAAGCAGACCGCTGCCCCTGCTCCGCTTCGGCTGTTTCGTCCGCTGGACGCGCCTCAGCTTCGCAGTCCCTAATATCCCCCTTTTAGACAAAATTTGGCGCCGAACCGCGCACTCGCCGCAAGGCGGCTCGCACACTCTCAGCGCCAAATTTCCCTGTATGTGTCCCGTCCATCCGCACATGTCGGCTGGACGGGACTTTTTTGACAGTCGGAGCGTGGCGCTTTTGCGGCACGCTTTTTTGTCAGGGCAGGCCGGCTGCGGCGGCCGCCAGCTTGCACACGCCGGCCAGCACCATCACCAGGATGGGGTCCAGCTTGCACTTGAGCAGCAGGAACAGGCTCAGCGCAAAGATCAGCACCATCACCCAGTTGGTGGCGGCCAGGGCGATCACCGCGTCCCCCCAGAAGGCGGTGACCAGGATGGAAAGCCCCGCCGAGGCAATCAGCGCCACCACCGCCGGCCGCAGGGAGCCCAGTACGCCCTGTAATAAGGCCATGGTGCGGTACTTCAGGTAGAGCTTGGCGATGAGGGTGACGATGATGCAGGAGGGCAGGATGCAGCCCAGGGTGGCCACCGCCGCCCCCGGCACCCCCGCGATCTTGATGCCCACGAAGGTGGCCGAGTTGATGGCGATGGGGCCCGGGGTCATCTGGGAGATGGTGATGAGGTCGGTGAACTCGGGCATGGACAGCCAGCCGTGCCGCTCCACGATCTGCCCCTGGATGAGGGGGATGGCCGCATACCCGCCCCCGAAACTGAACAGCCCGATCTGCAAAAAGCTCCAAAACAGCTGCAGGTAGATCATTCCGCGCCCTCCTTTTTGTGCCGCAGGGCCAGCAGGGTGCGCACGGCGCCCACCCCGGCGGCCGCCAGGATCACCACCACCACGTTGACCCCGAACAGGCAGGTGGCCGCAAAGGCCGCCGCCAGGATGAGCATCGAGGCCGCGCTGCGGGAGCGGGCCACGTCCGCCCCCATCTGCCACACCACCGAGGCGATCACCGCGCCCACCCCGGCCTGCATCCCGGTCAGCATCTGGCTGACCAGGAAGTTGTCCCGGAAGGCTTCGTAAAACACCGAGATGGCCGAGATGATGACGAAGGGCGGGATGATGGTGGCCACGATGGCCACCGCCGCCCCCGGCATCCCCGCCAGCTTGTAGCCCACCACGATGGCGCCGTTCACCGCGATGGCCCCCGGCGCGGACTGGGCGATGGCCACCAGGTCCAGCATCTCGTCCTCCTCGATCCAGTGGTATTCGTCCACGAACTTTTTCTTGAGCAGGGTGACGATCACGTACCCGCCCCCAAAGGTAAAGGCGCTGAGGTACAGGGTGGAAAAGAACAGCCGGCGCAGCACCTGCCGTTTGTTGTTTGTCTCGTTCATAAGCGCAGCCCTCCTGTTGATTTGGCAGAGCAAGCATAGCACGGCCGGGGCGCTGTGTCAAATGCAGGCCGGGGCTTTGTGTCAGGCAAAGGGCGGCCGCCGGGAAGATTTTACACCGATCTGTTCCAGTTTGTGGCACAGGCAACGCAAAAAACGCGATTTGTTGACACACCCTCAACATTCGGGTGCTATACTTAGTTTGGTCTGAGCCTGGCTCCGGCCGGGAAGCGTTTGGCCATAAAAGGCCCATCCTTGTATGAGAAACCGTTCAGAAAGGATTGCCACCCATGAAAACGAAACCGAAACAAAAAAAGCGCCTCTGGCTGCCCTTTGCCATTGCGGCGGGGGTGATCGTCCTGCTGCTGGTGCTGGCCCCCATCGTGGTGCCGGCGGTGGGCAAATGGTTCACGTCGCAGGAGACCGCCGTCCGCGACGGCTGGGCCGTGGACGTGGGCGACCTGATCGGCGTGGACGAGACCCAGCAGATCGAGATCCGCCACGCGCCGGTGGAGTCCAGCATCACCGTCCTGCAGCTGGTGCCCACCGACATCGAGGACGAAGGGTTTACATACTACGACACCGCCGTGCAGCAGCGGATCCGCGCCATGCTGGACCGGGGGCAGCAGATCTCCGGCCGGCAGGTGCAGTGGACCGCCGAGACCCCCCTGGCCATGCTGGACCCCTTCGGCACCGGGGCCAACGGCCTGTACCTCTATTTTGAGACGGATTTCCCCACCCAGGTGGAGTACACCATCCGGGTGGACGACGAGCGCATCCCCGACTACACCGCCACCGCCGCCGACAGCTCCGGCAAGGCGTATTCCACCACCCACGAGTTCCAGCTGATCGGCCTGGTGCCCGGCGAGGTGAACGAAGTCACCATGACCCTGCGGGGCAGCTGGGGCAACGTGCGCCAGACCGTCCGCTTCACCATCGAGATGCCCGAGACCCACTCCGGCTACGACACCGTGCTGGAAGTGACCGACGGCCCCAGCACCGAGCCCCTGGACGACGGGCTGTTCACCATGATGCGGACCAACGGGTACCTTGGCTACGGCTTTTTGTACGACAACAGCGGCGTCATGCGCTATGAGATGGTGCTGGAAGGCTTTGGCATGGACCGCATCCTGTTCTACGGGGACGAGATGGTCACCTGCGTGTCCTCCAACAAGCTGGCCCGGATCAACGGCCTGGGCGAGGTGGAGCAGGTCTACCCCCTGGGGGACTACGAGCTGCACCACGACATCAACTACGGCCGGGACGGCACGGTGGTGGCCCTGGCCGAAAAGGCCGGCGACACCAACGTCGAGGACCTGGTGCTGGAGATCGACCTTGCCACCGGCGAGGTGACCGAGCTGTTGGACTTCAAGGACCTGATGGCGGGCTACTACGCCCAGACCCGGCCCATCCGCGCCACCGACCCCTTCTTCTGGCAGGTGGACGAGCAGGACTGGATCCACCTGAACACCATCCAGTACCTGCCCGAAACCGACAGCCTGGTGGTCTCCTCCCGGGAGACGTCCACCGCCATCAAGGTGGAGGACGTCCACGGCGCGGCCAGCGTCGGCTGGCTGTGCGGCGACCCCGCCTTCTGGCAGGGCACCGGCTATGAGGACTACTGCCTGACCCCGGTGAACGATTTTACCTGGCAGTACGGCCAGCACAGCGTGGCCTGGGCCCCCGGCGACGAGGAGGGCGTGGGCTATCTGCGGATGTTCAACAACAACTACTGGGCCCTGTCCTCCCGGGACGGCTACGACCCCGACCTGCCCGACGGGGTGGGCACCGACCTGTACGGCGGCGAAGGGGACTACAGCTATACCTACGTCTACCGCATCGATGAGAACGCCGGCACCGTCGAGCTGGTGGAGTCCTTCCCGGTGCCGTATTCCAGCATCGTGTCCAACTCCACCCTGAACGAGGACACCGGCCACTGGGCGGTGAACAGCGGCATCGCCATGGTCTTTGGGGAATACGACGCCGGCGGCGCCCTCATCCGGCAGTATGCCTACGAGTGCACCATGCAGGGCTACCGCACCTTCAAGTACGACTACAAGGGATTCTGGTTCCAGTAAAAGCTCCAGGGGGAACCCATTTCTGCCCGCATACGCGGGACAGAAATTCCTTCCCCCTGGTATCCCCCTGGGGACAAAATTGAGCGCTGAACCGCGCACTCGGCCTTGCGGCCTCGCACACTCTCAGCGCTCAATTTCCCTGTATGTGTCCCGTCCATCCGCACATGTCGGCTGGACGGGACTTTTTTTGACAAGCTGCGGCACGCCCAAAGACCGTGGCAGAGAGGGCGGTCAGCAGCCGCCGTTGCCGGCGCAGCCGTGGCTGCCGCAGTGGTGGCCGCCGTCGTGATGCTCGCCGTGGTGGTCGCAGTGGACGTCGGGCTGGTAGTCCAGGCGGCCCGCCAGCAGGGCGTCCACCGCCGCGTCGGCCGGGCCGGAGGCCCCGCCGTACAGCCGGATGCCCGCGGAGGCCAGGGCGGCCTGGGCGCCGCCGCCGATGCCGCCGCAGATCAAAACATCGGCCCCCAGCTGCTGCAGGACGCCGGCCAGGGCGCCGTGGCCCTGGCCGCCGGTGCCCACCACCTGGCTGCGGAGGACCTGCCCGTTTTCCACATCGTAGACTTTGAACTGTTCGGTACGGCCGAAATGCTGGAAGATCTCGCCGTTTGCGTAGGTGACTGCAATTCTCATGGGATAGCTTCCTTTCTGTGGGGCCCCGGGGAGGGGGCCGGATCTCTCCTGCCTATTGTAGCACGTTGCGGCCCGGAATGCCAGAGCCGCGGCCGGAAAAGGGCAAAACGGCCCGGCTGCCCTGTAGAGTTGCACAAAGAGACCGGGGCAATTCTCTATTTGACGGGACTTTGCCGCTGTGTTACAATAGAAACAGTTTGAAAAATGGCATTTTTTATGCAGTTTCACTCAAAAATGTCAGGAGGTATAAGGAAATGGCCGATCGGCGGTCTACGATTGAAGATGTGGCGAAACGGGCGGGCGTGTCCAAAAGCACCGTTTCCCGCTACCTGAACGGCAAACCGGTCCGGAGTGGCAACTACGAGCGCATCCGGGAGGCGGTGGGCTACTATCATTTCAAGGCAAACCCCTTTGCGCGGCTCAGCGCCAAGCGGTCGAAGTTGATCGGCATCGTGCTGCCCGACTTCGACGCCAACACCATGCCCCATGTGCTGACCGCGCTGGACAGGTACCTGCGGGCCAAGGAGTACCGGCCCCTTTTCATCAACACCGGCGGGGACCTCGACTTTGAGATCCAAAGCATGGAGGACCTGGACCGGATGCGGGTGGACGGCATCGTGGTGGTGGCCAACCGGCTGACCCAGGCCCACTACGGCCAGATGGAGCGGATGGAGACCCCGGTGGTGTTTTTCGGGCAGGAGTTTGAGGGCGGCTACTCGGTGGTGAACGACGACCTTGCCGCCGGCGAGGGCCTGGCCCGGTGGGTGGTGGACCACGGCTACCGGAAGGCCGGCTGCCTGTGGGTGCCGGAGGACGACATCGCCGTGGGCAGGCGCCGGAAAGAAGGGGTGCTCAAGGGCCTGGCGGTGGGCGGCATGAAGGACGTGCCCGTCTGGGAGACGGGCGACAGCCTCTGGGACGCCTGCCAGCGGGCCAAGGCCATCCTGTCCGGCTCCAACCCGCCCGACGCCCTGCTGTGCGCCACCGACCGCATCGCCTACGGCGTGTACAAGGCGGCCCGGGAGCTGGGCCTGCGCATCCCCCAGGACATCGGGGTGACGGGCTTTGGGGGCTATGAGACCAGCGTGCTGCTGGACCCGCCTCTGACCACCGTCTCGTTCGATGTGGAGACGGCGGCGGCCATCTGCGCCGACACCATCCTGGCCCTCCACGATGCGGAGGCCCGGCCCGCCCCGGTGCAGGTGGTGGGGTTCAAGTATCTGTTTGGCGGCAGTGTGTAAGATAAGAAAGGAGTTTTGGCCTATGCAGGCGACCATCCACAACGAATTTTTGACTTTGACGGCAGATACCCACGGCGCGGAGGCGGTCAGCGTCCGCAACGCCGCCGGGCAGGAAATGCTCTGGCAGGCGGACACGTCGGTGTGGGGGCGGCACGCGCCCATCCTGTTCCCCTGGACGGGCAAGCTGGCGGGGGGCATCCTGACCCACGGAGGCAAGAGCTACAAGGGGGGCCAGCACGGCTTTGCCCGCGACCTGGAGCACACCCTGCTGGAGGCCGGCCCCGACGCCATCCGGATGGAGCTGCGCTCCAGCGAGGAGATCAAGGCGGCCCGCTTCCCCTACGATTTTGTCCTGACCAGCACCTTCCGGCTGGAGGGCAAGACGGTCTGCCACACCCTCACGGTGGAAAACCCTGCCTCCGCCGCCGAGCCCCTGCCCTTTGGCATCGGGTATCACCCGGCCTTCAACGTGCCCTTTGACGACGCGCACACCCTGGCGGACTACGAGTTCCGGTTCGACCGGCCCGAAAGCCCGGTCATCCTGGACGCACGGCCCAACGGCCTGCTGAGCGGCAAGTGCTACTACCAGTGGAAGAACGCCGCCGCCATCCCCCTGGAGGAGGGGATGTTCGACAACGACAGCTTCTGCATGGCGGGGCTGCGCAGCAAGACCCTGGGCCTGTACGAGAAGGACACCGGCCGCAGCATCGTCTGCGACATCGAGGACTATCCCTACACCCTGATCTGGAGCGCCGCGTCCAGGCCCATGCGGTTTGTCTGCATCGAGCCCTGGCACAGCCTGCCCGCCGCCGAGGCGGACGGCCCCTCCTGGCGCAAGCGCGCGGCGGCGGCCATCCTGGCCCCGGGCGAGAGCTGGCAGACCACCCTGCGCACCACCTTTGACCGTTGAGCGGGGTGAAGGCATTCCTGACGGCCCACCGGGCGGCCCTGGCAGGGCTGGCGGGGGCGCTGGCAGCGCTGGCCCTGTTCTGGCTGGCACGGTCCCACCGGGCCGCCATGGACTGGTGGGTGGAGGCCGTCTCGATGCCCCTCAAACGGGGGCTGGGCGCCCTGTGCGACCCGCTGCCCTTCAGCGTCTGCGAGGCGGGGGCCACCCTGCTGATCCTGGGGGCGCTGGGGCTGCTGGGCCGGGCCGTCTGGCGGGCGGCCCACGGCCAGCCTGCCGCCCTGGGGGCCTTTGGGCTGCACCTGGCGGTGCTGCTGCTGTGGGGCTACTGGGGGGTCTGCGCCTTGTGGGGCACCCAGTATTACGCCGCCGGCTTTGCCGAAAAGGCGGGGCTGGAGGCGGCCCCGGTCAGCGCGGCCCAGCTGGAAGCGGTGACCCGCTACTTTGGCCGGCAGGTGACGGCCTGGGCGGACGCCGTCCCACGGGACGGGGAGGGCCGCTTTGCCGTCAGCCGTGAGGACATCATGGGGGACACGGCGGGCCTCTACGACGGCCTGACCGGGCGCTGGGCCTTTCTGGAAGGGCCCGACCGCCGGGCCAAGCCCGCGCTCTATTCCAAACTGATGAGCGCCTGGGGCTTCACCGGGTACCTGTGCCCCCTCACCGGGGAGAGCACCCTCAACGTGGACTGCCCCGAAGTGTTCCTGCCGGTGACCATCGCCCACGAGTACGCCCATCAGCGGGGCGTCGCCGCCGAGCAGGAGGCCAACTTTGTGGGCATCCTGGCGTCGATCGCCAGCGGCCGCCCCGCCTACGTCTACTCGGGGTGGCTGTACGGGTACCAGCACCTGTCCAACGCTCTCTACCGGGCCGACCCGGAGGCTGCGTCGGCCTGCATGGCGGAGCTGCCCGCCGCCGCCCGCGCCGACTTCGTCTACAACAACGCCTATTGGGCGTCCTGGGAGGGCCCCATCCGCGAGGTGGGGGAGACGGTCTACGACAATTTCCTGCGCAGCTACGGCCAGGAGCTGGGGATGCAGAGCTACGGCGCCTGCGTCGACCTGCTGGTGGCGGAATTTCTGCCCCTGACCTGAAAACAACGACCCCCGCCCCCTGCGCAAGGCAGAGGGTGGGGGTTATTATAGGATATAAGTGCCTACTATATTTACAAAAGGCGCCTGTTGGGTGTATAATAGAAAAGAAAGGAGGCGCAAGCCATGACACCGGTAAGCACCAATATCAAAATCGACCCGGAGCTCAAAGAGCAGGCCCAGGACCTGTTTGAAAGTCTGGGTATGAACCTGACCACGGCTGTGAATATCTTTCTGCGGCAGTCGGTGCGGGAACAGGCCATCCCCTTCCGCATCGGGGAGCCTGCGCCCAATGCAGAAACATGGCAGGCCATTCGGGATGCCCGCAACGGCGTTGGGCTGAGCCGCGGCTTCACCTCGGTGAAGGAGCTGATGGAGGACCTGGATGCTGACGATTAAATACCAGACCGCCTTCAAGCGGGACTACAAACGGATCAAGAAGCGCGGCTATGACCTCCGCTTGCTGGAAGATGTGATCGCCCTGCTGGCACAGGAGCAGGAGCTCCCCCTGCCTACCGGGATCATGCCCTGACCGGCGATTACAGCGGCTGCCGCGAGTGCCACATCGCACCGGATTGGTTGCTGGTCTATGAAGTGCTGCAAGACGAGCTGCTTTTGTATCTGACCCGAACGGGTACGCACAGCGACCTGTTTTGACAGCCTGCCATAAAACCCCCGCCCCCTGCATAAGGCAGAGGGCGGGGGTTTGTTTGCCGTGTAGTACGGGGGCTCCTGCGGGGGCAGGGGCCGGAGGGGGCGTTAGTAGGCGATGCCCCAGTAGATCATGGTCTTGGCGGGCTTGCCGCAGATGGGGCAGACCTCGCCGATCTGCTCCTGCTCAAAGGGCATGCAGCGGCTGGACAGGCCCACTTCTTCCTTCATCTTCAGCTCGCAGTCGAGGTCGCCGCACCACATGGTCTTGATGTAGCCGGTGTCGGCGGCGGCCAGGGCCTTGACCTCGTCCATGGTCCGGGCGGCCCAGGTGCGCTTTTCGCGGTTTTCCAGGGCGCGCTGGTACAGGTCGCGGGTCAGGCTGTCCAGCAGGGCGGGGATGACGGTGGGCAGCTCGTCCAGGCTGACAAAGGTCTTTTCGCGGGTGTCGCGGCGGACCAGGACGCACTGGTTCTTTTCCAGGTCCTTGGGGCCCAGCTCCAGGCGGAGGGGCACGCCCTTCATCTCCCACTGGCTGAACTTCCAGCCGGGGGCGTTGTCGCTGTCGTCCAGCTTGACCCGGGCGTACCGGCCGATGCTGGCGGCCACCTCGGCGGCCTTTTCGGCCACGCCGGGCTTGTGGGGCGCGATGGGCACCACCACCACCTGCCAGGGCGCAATGGCCGGGGGCAGGATCAGGCCGTCGTCGTCGCCGTGGGTCATGATGATGGCGCCCACCAGGCGGGTGGAGACGCCCCAGCTGGTCTGGAAGGGGTAGTGCAGCTGGTTGTCCCGGCCGGTGAAGGTGACGTCGTAAGCACGGCTGAATTTGTCGCCGAAGTAGTGGCTGGTGCCGCTCTGCAGGGCCTTGCCGTCCTTCATCATGGCCTCGATGGTATAGGTGGCCTCGGCGCCGGCAAACTTTTCCTTGTCGGTCTTGCGGCCCTTGACCACGGGGATGGCCAGGTCGTCCTCACAAAAGCTGGCGTAGCAGTTCAGCTGGGCCATGGTCTCGGCCTCGGCTTCGGCGGCGGTCTCGTGGATGGTGTGGCCCTCCTGCCACCAGAACTCCCGGCTGCGCAGGAAGGGGCGGGTGGTCTTTTCCCACCGGATGACGCTGCACCACTGGTTGTACTTCATGGGCAGCTCACGGTAGCTGTGCAGCACCCGGGACCAGTGGTCGCAGAACATGGTCTCGCTGGTGGGGCGGACGGCCAGCCGCTCTTCCAGCTCCTCGCTGCCGCCCATGGTCACCCAGGCGGCCTCGGGGGCAAAGCCCTCCACCAGCTCGCCCTCTTTCCGCAGCAGGCTCTCGGGGATCAGCACCGGCATGGCCACGTTCTCGTGGCCGGTGGCCTTGAAGCGGGCGTCCAGGTTTTTCTGGATGTTTTCCCAGATCGCCTGGCCGTAGGGCCGCAGGATGATGAAGCCCTTCATGCTGGAATACTCCACCAGCTCGGCCTTGAGGCAGATGTCGGTGTACCACTGGGCAAAGTTCTCTTCCTGGCTGGTGATGGCCTGGACCAGTTTTTTCGTCTCTTTTGCCATTCTTGTTCCGTTCCTCTCTATCACGGCCGTGCGCCAAAGGGGGCATGGCCCCTTCCGCCCCGGCCCGAAATCAAAAAATCCAAACCTGCCGCCCGCCCCGGGGCAGTGCCCGCCGCCCGCCGCAGGCAGGGGCGTCCGGGCAGAGCGCCGCAGCGCCGGGGCAGTGCCGGCGCCGCATCAGCCCAGCTGGCTGTCCACAAAGCGGACCACGTCGCCCACGGTGTGCAGGTTCTCGATGGCGTCGTCGGGCACCTCGATGCCAAACTCGTCCTCCAGGGTCATGACCATGTCCACGATGTCCAGGCTGTCGGCCTCGAAATCGTTCAGCAGGTCGCTGTCCATGGTGATCTGGCTGGCGTCAACGCCCAGCTGCTCGGCCAAAAAGCCGCGGATCTTCTCAAAAGTGCTGTCCATAATGGGATGTCTCCTTTGTTCATTCCTCTTTTTTCAGTGCCTGGCAGGGCCGCGGCACAAAGTTCCTCTTATGTTTATAGCGTAAGGGCCTGCCATTGTCAAGCCCTGTTTTGCGATTCTGGCGAAAATTGGCCTTGCCGCTTGTCAGAAAGCGGTTCAGCCATTATAATAAGAAGGAGCGGACCCCGGGCGCGCCGGATGCGCCCGGGACGCAAGAGGGGAGGCAAACGATGGACTTAGCTTTTACCAAGATGCAGGGCTGCGCCAACGATTATATCTACCTGGACTGCCGCACCGGGGGCCTGCCCCGGGAAATCGAAGCCCTGGCCCGGCGGCTGTCGGCCCGGCACGTTTCGGTGGGGGCGGACGGGGTGATCTGCATCTGCGCGCCCTGGACGCCGGGGGCGGTGGCCGCCATGCGGATCTTCAACGCCGACGGCAGCGAGGGCAAAATGTGCGGCAACGGCATCCGCTGCGTGGCCCAGTGGCTGCGCACCCACGACGAGGCCTGCGCCGGGCTGGACGAGATGCACATCGACACCATGAGCGGCCCGCGGACCCTGCGCTGGCAGGGGCCGGGCCAGTGGCAGGTGGAGATGGGCTGCTACAGCACCCTGGCCGCCGACCTGCCCGCCCTGCATATGGGGGCGGGGCCCCTGGTGGGCTGCACCCTGGCCGCCGCCGGGCGGGACTGGACCGTCACCTGCGTCAGCGTGGGCAACCCCCACTGTGTGACGGTGGTGGAGGATGTGGATGGCCTGGACCTGGCCGCCATCGGCCCGGCCTTTGAGCGGCACGAGAACTTCCCCGAGCGGATCAACGCCGAGTTTGTCCAGAAGCTGGACGACACCCGCATCCGGATGCGGGTGTGGGAGCGGGGCAGCGGCGAGACCTGGGCCTGCGGCACCGGGGCCTGCGCCTCGGTGGCCGCCCTGACCGAGCGGGGGCTCGTCCCTGCCGGGCAGGACATCCAGGTGGAGCTGCGGGGGGGCGTGCTGGCCATCCGGGTGCTGCCCGGCCGCCGGCTGCTCATGACGGGGCCCGCCGTCACCGTCTGCGAGGGCATCGCAAAGCTGTAAACACAGACCCGGCCGCAAGAAAAGGAGATACTGCTATGAAGATGAACCAGCATTATAACGAGCTCAAGGCCAGCTACCTCTTTGTGGACATCAACCACCGGGTGGCGGCCTTCCAGAAAGCCCACCCGGACCGGGAGGTGATCCGCCTGGGCATCGGGGACGTGACCCGGCCCCTGGCGGGCAGCGTGGTCAAGGCCATGCAGGAGGCGGTGGCCGAGATGGGCACCGCCGCAGGCTTCCACGGCTACGGCCCCGAGCAGGGCTATGACTTCCTGCGCGAGGCGGTGCAGGGCTACTACGCCGGCCGGGGCGTCCGGCTGGAGGCGGACGAGATCTTTATCAGCGACGGCGCCAAGAGCGACCTGGCCAACATCCTGGGCCTGTTCAGCGAGGAGAACACCGTCCTGGTGCCCGACCCGGTCTACCCCACCTATGTGGACGACAACGTTACCGACGGCCGCAAGATCGTCTATGCACCCACCAGCGAGGCAAACGGCTTTTTGGCCATGCCCGACCCCGCCGTCCGGGCCGACATCATCTATATCTGCAGCCCCAACAACCCCACCGGCGCCGCCTATGACCGCGCCCAGCTCAAGGCGTGGGTGGACTACGCCAAAGCCAACGGCGCGGTGATCCTGTACGACGCCGCCTACGAGTGCTTTGTCTCGGAAGAGGGGCTGGCCCGCAGCATCTTTGAGGTGGAGGGCGCGCGGGAATGCGCCATCGAGATCTGCTCCTTCTCCAAGATCGCGGGCTTTACCGGCACCCGCTGCGGCTACACCGTGGTGCCCCACCAGCTGGAGCGGGAGGGGATGAACCTGAACAAGCTCTGGCTCCGCCGCCAGACCACCAAGTTCAACGGGGTGCCCTATATCGTCCAGCGGGGCGCGGCGGCCGTTTTCAGCCCCGAGGGGATGGCCGAGATCCAGGCCAACCTGGACTACTACCGCCGGAACGCCAAAGTCATTGCCGACGCCCTGAACGAATGCGGCGTGTGGTACTGCGGCGGCCACAACAGCCCCTACATCTGGCTGCGGTGCCCCGGCAACATGGACAGCTGGACCTTCTTTGACTGGCTGCTGGAGCACGCCGGCGTGGTGGGCACCCCGGGCGTGGGCTTTGGCCCCTGCGGCGAGGGCTACTTCCGCCTGACCGCTTTCGGCGACGCCGAAAAGACCCGCCTGGCCGCCCAGCGCATCAAGGACGCCGTGCTGTCTCTGAGCAAGTGAGGAAACCATGATTTTTGATACCCTGAACAACCTGCCCAACTACCTGGGCATCAGCCCGCATCTGGACACCGCCATCGAATACATCATGGCCCGGGACATCGCCACCCTGCCCGAAGGCCGCACCCGCGTGGACGGGGAAGCGGTGACGGTGGAGGTGCGCACCCTGACCCCCCAAAGCGGGGAGAAGGCGGACTTCGTCTGCCGGGAGGGCTGCCTGACCCTGCTGACCGACCTGGCCGGCAGTGAGATGTTTGAAGTCTCGCTGGGGGAGTTTGCGGTCAAGAAGCCGGCCGCCGGGGACGCGCCCGCCTGCGGCAGCGCCCCCACCAGCGCGGCGGGGATGCTCTGCGAGGGGCGGTTTGCCCTGTTCCTGGCAGGGGAGCCCTACAAGGCGGGCATCAAGGCCCAGGGCTGCGGCAAAGTGAAGCAGGCGGCCTTCCTCATCGCCCTGGACGAGGGCGCCGGGGAGGACGCGGAAACCTGAATCTGCACCCATACGTTGAAAGGGAGGGGATGTAGTATGAAGATCGAGACCATCGAGACCCCGCGCCTGGCGCTGCGCGGTTTTACGCCGGAGGACGCGCCCTTTGCCATCAGCCTGTGGAACGACCCGGTCACCGGGCGGTGGCTGTCGGACCCGGCCCTGGAGGCCATCCCCGACATCGAGGCCTACACCAAGTCGGTGGAGGGGCTGGGGGACTCTTTGGACTGCTGCCACCTGGTGGCGGTGGACCGGGCCACCGGCCAACGGATCGGCACCTGCAGCTTTGTGCCGGAAAACGGCGGCCGCAGCTACGACATCGCCTACGCCGTCCACCCCGACTTCCAGCGGCAGGGCTACGGCACCGAGATCGTGGAAGGGCTGATCGGCTATGCCCGCTCCCGCCGGGCCAATGCGGTGACCATCTGCATCGCCCGGGAGAACGCCGCCTCCAACGCCCTGGCCCGCAAGGTGGGCGCCCTCATCATCGCGGAGAGCAGCTACACCAAGGGGGGCACCAACGAGACGATCCCCGATTACCTCTACGAGCTGAAACTGTAAACCGTGCCGCCCCTGCGGCGCGCAAAAACGCCCCCGCATCCGGGTCCGGACGCGGGGGCGTTTGCTGTTGGGGGTGTCACTCGGTGGGTTTGGGATCGGTCAGCAGCTCCGCGATGGAGGGCACCATCGCGCCGAGGTTCTGCAGCTCGGAGGGGATGATGATCTTGGTGGCCTTGCCGTTGGCCACTTTGGCCAGGGTGTCCAGGCTGCGCAGGGCGATCACCTTGCCGTCCGGGTCGGCCTCGTTCAGCAGCCGGATGGCGTCGGCCTCGGCCTGCTGCACCGCCAGGATGGCCTGGGCCTCGCCCTCGGCCTCCAGGATGCGCTGCTGCTTGATGGCGTCGGCCCGCAGGATGGCGGCCTCCTTTTCGCCTTCGGCGGCGGTGATGGCGGCCTGCTTTTCGCCCTCGGCCTTGAGGATGACGGCCCGCTTTTCACGCTCGGCCTTCATCTGCTTCTCCATGGCGTCCTGGATCTCGGCGGGGGGCATGATGTTCTTGACCTCCACCCGGTTGACCTTGATGCCCCACTTGTCGGTGGCCTCGTCCAGGATGGCGGTGATCTTCGAGTTGATGACGTCCCGGCTGGACAGGGTGTGGTCCAGCTCCATCTCGCCGATGATGTTGCGCAGGGTGGTGGCGCACAGGCTCTCCAGCGCGGCGATGGGCTGGTTGACGCCGTAAGTATACAGCTTGGCGTCCATCACCTGGAAGAACACCACCGTGTCGATCTGGATGGTGACGTTATCCCGGGTGATGACGGGCTGGGGCGGGAAATCGCCCACCTGCTCTTTCAGGCTGACCTTTTTGGCCACCCGCTCGATGAAGGGGATCTTGACATGCAGGCCGGCCTCCCAGGTGGACGAGTAGACGCCCAGCCGCTCGATGACAAAGACGGTGGACTGGGGCACGATGACGATGTTGGTCACCACGATGAGGACGACCACAAGGATCAGCGCCAGGATCAGGAAAAACATGAGTGCGGTCATCATAAGGTCATACGCTCCTTTCTTGGCTGTCAGTTGGCCTGCACAGGCGTTTCGATGGGGACGGGCTCGACGATCAGGGTGGTGCTGCGGATGGCGGCCACCCGGCACTTGTCGCCGGGGGCAAAGGAGACGCCGGGCACGGCCTGGGCGTTCCAGTCCACGCCGTCCAGCCGGGCGCGGCCGGGGGCGCCGTCAGCGACGGGGGTCAGGATGGTGGCGGTGCGGCCGATGTTCAGGTCCCCGTTGGTGGGGGTGGCGGGCCGGCGCAGCCTGGCCGCCAGCGGCCGCAGGGCCAGCAGGCAGAGGATGCTCACCGCCACAAAGACCGCCGACTGGGCCTGCAGGCTGTCGGTGAACAGACAGCTGATGAGGGCGGCGGCCCCGCCTACCGCGAACCATACCGACACCAGGTTGAAGGTGGTGGCCTCGATGAACACGAGGACGATGGTGGCGACCAGCCACCCAATGGCTTGCAGCATAGGTACTCCTTCCTTGCTAAAGGGCGCGGCAGGGATGCCGTGCCTTACCTCTACTATATTCATTTCCGGGGGCGAGGTCAAGCGTTTTCGGCAGGAAGAGCCGCACTGCCCCACAAGTTTAGCACAAGCAACAAAAAAGCCCGGCACATTTTGGCGTGCCGGGTGAATATTGCGTGCAATTTTTCAAAAGATGCCGAAAATAGGAAGGAAATCTCTTGAAAAACAAAGCACTTTTCCATGCCTGCCGGGCAGCGCGTGTGCAGGCCGGATGGGTCCGGCGGCCTGCCGCAGGCAGGGAGCGTGGGAAATCAGAGGTAATCGTAATAGCTGTGGTTGGGGTTGTGGCCCAGCTCCTCCACCGTGATGGTAAAGCCCATGGGGTTCACCTCGGTGAATTTGCCGCTGGCCAGCCGCTCCACGATCAGGTGGTCGGTGCGGTTGGCGATGATCTCGGCGGTCTCGTCCTCGCCCACCCGCTGGTAGTGCAGGATGCCCCCCTCGGCCCGCAGCACCCGCAGCTCCCCCTCCCGGAAGGCGTCGCAGGTGCGGCGCAGCTCGGCCAGCTGGCTGATGACCGGGCGCAGCCGCTCCTCGTGGCTGTCCCAGAGGTAAAAGCCCCGGTTGAAGGGGTCGCGGTAGCCCTGCATGGCGATCTCGTCGCCGTAGTAGACGCAGGGCACCCCCGGCAGGGTGAAGATGATGGCGTAGGCCATTTTGAGCAGGATCAGCCCTTCCTCATAGGCTTCGCCGGCGACGCTGCGCCCGCTCTGCCAGGCGCGGCCCCGGCCGTTTGCCGGCTCGTCGGCAATGACGGTCATGGCCCGCTCGGTGTCGTGGGTGGACAGGAAGTTCAGGGCCGTGTGCAGGGCGGGGGCGGGGTAGTGGTCGCAGATGGAGAGGATCTCGTCCATGGCGTCCTCGGCAGGCTTGCCCCGGACAAAGTCCAGCACCGCATTTTTGAAGGGGTAGTTCATCACGCTGTCCAGCCCGCGGCCCAGCAGGTAGGTGCGCCGCTGGCCGTAGCCGTACTTGGTGGTGGCGTCCTCCCACACCTCGCCGATCAGCAGCTTGTCCTCGCCGTGGGCCTTGACGGCGGCGCGGATCTTTTCGATGAAGGTGTCGGGCAGCTCGTCGGCCACGTCCAGCCGGAAGCCGGCCGCCCCCCGGCTCAGCCAGGTGTCGATCACCCCGCCCTTGCCGGTGATGAACTCCACGTAGGAGGGGTCCTCCTCGTTGACCTCGGGCAGGGTCTCGAAGCCCCACCAGCTGCGGTAGCCGCCCTTGTACCAGGGGGCAAAGTCGTACCAGCTGCGGTAGGGGGAGTGCTCGTCCCGCCAGGCGCCGCCGCTGCCGTACCGGCCTTCCCGGTTGAAGTAGAGGCTGTCCGACCCGGTATGGCTGAACACCCCGTCCAGGATGATGCGGATGCCAAAGCGGGCGGCCTCCCGGCACAGGTCCTTGAAGTCCTGGTTGGTGCCCAGCAGGGGGTCCACGTTGCGGTAGTTGGCGGTGTTGTACCGGTGGTTGGAGTGGGCCTCGAAGATGGGGTTCAGGTAGAGATACGTCACCCCCAGCTGATGCAGGTAGGGCAGCTTGAGCTGGATGCCCTTCAGGTCCCCGCCGAAATAATCGTTGTTCAAAAGGCCGCCGGTCTCGTTGGGCTCCCAGGCGGGCTCGGCGTGCTTGTCGGCCTGGTAGAACCGGTCGGCAAAGGGGATGTGCTTGTTTTCGATCCCTTCGCAGAAGCGGTCGGGGAAGATCTGGTAGAACACCCCGCCCTTGACGCAGCCGGGGGTCTGGAAATCGGGGTGGTACACCGTCAGCTGCCAGCGCTCGCCCTCCTGCCAGGAGAGGACGCCCTGGCCCATCTTGCCCCGGTAGATGCGCCGGAAGTCGGTGTACAGGTCAAAGTAGTAGAAGTACAGCCCCGCGTCCTGGACCTGCACGTCCACCGAAAAGTGGTTGAGGCCGGGGGTCTGGCCGTCGAAGGTCATCCGGTAAAAGACGGGCACGTCCCCGGGGCCCTCCTTCTGCAGGACGAGGTGGGGGTCCACATAGCCCAGCTCCTGGGGGATGGTCAGGGCCAGGTGGAGGGTCTGCCCGGCGGGCAGGGCGCCGAAGGGGCGCTTGTAATAGGTGTCGCAGCTGTTGAACAGGCAATCCAAGATCGGTCGTTCCTTTCAAAAAAGCCCGGAGCGCTTCTGCTCCGGGCTTTGGGTGGCGTAGATAGAAGTCAGGTTATTCAATTCCGTCCGCGCCGCAAGAGGCGCAGCGCAGACGCAGCCAGGGAGATGGGCCCGGGGCGGCGGCCCTGCCGCGCAGCCGCGGAGGGGCGCACCTTTGCCCGCAGGGCGTCAAGTACCCTTCATTTCACGGTGGGGGCGTACCAGATGTCGCGGGCGTAATCCATCACCGAGCGGTCGGCGCTGAAGATGCCGCTGTTGGCGATGTTCTTCAGGCTCATGCGGGCCCAGCCCTCGCGGTCGGCGTACAGCCGCTGCAGGTCGGCCTGGGCGCGGCGGTAATCCTTGAAGTCGGCCATGACCATATAGGGGTCGCTGGTGAACAGGTTGGAGGTCACCTCGTGGAAGTTCTCGCCGTTCCAGCCGCGCTCCAGGAAGTTGAGCACCTCGTTGGCGATGTCGTCGCCGGTGATGAAGGAGTTGGGATGGTAGCCCACCCGCTTGAGGCTTTCCACCTCGTTGGTCAGCATGCCGAAGATGATCTCGTTCTCACGGCCGGCGGCCTCGGCGATCTCGACGTTGGCGCCGTCCAGGGTGCCCAGGGTGATGGCGCCGTTGAGCATGAACTTCATGTTGCCGGTGCCCGAAGCCTCGGTGCCGGCCAGGGAGATCTGCTCCGACACCTCGGAGGCGGGCATCAGGTGCTCGCTGAGGGAGACGCAGTACTCCTCCAGGTAGACCACACGCAGCTTCTGGTTGACGGCGGGGTCGTTGTTGATGAGGTCGCCCAGCTTGCAGATCATGCGGATCATCTGCTTGGCCATATAGTAGCCGGGGGCTGCCTTGGCGCCGAAGATATAGGTCTTGGGGATGAAGTCGGCGTTGGGGTTGGCCTTCAGGTACAGGTACTGGGCGGCGATGTTCAGCGCGTTCAGGTGCTGGCGCTTGTACTCGTGCATCCGCTTGACCTGGCAGTCGAAGATGGAGGCCGGGTCGATGACCTGGCCGGTGCTCTTGGACAGGTAGTTGGCGAACTCTTCCTTGTTGGCCAGCTTGATGCGGTTGAGCTCGTTGAGGACGGTGCGGTTGCCGGCGTAGGCGTTCAGCTTGGACAGGGCCGCGGCGTCGTGCTTGTACTCGGTGCCGATGGTCTGGTCCAGCAGCTTGCACAGGCCGGGGTTGGCGCCCAGCAGCCAGCGGCGGTAGGCGATGCCGTTGGTCACGTTCTTGAAGGCGGCGGGCTTATACAGGTAGTAATCGTGGAAGACGCTCTGCTTGATGATCTCGCTGTGCAGCCGGGACACGCCGTTGATGCTGTTGGCGGTGTAGGCGCAGATGTTGGCCATGCGGACCTGGTTGTCGCCCAGCAGGGCCATATAGTCGATCTTGCCCTTGTCGCCGGGGAAAGCCTTGTTCAGCTCGATGCGGCAGCGGCGGTCCATTTCGGCCACGATCTGGTAGATGCGGGGCAGGGTCATCTTGAAGATGTCCACGTTCCACTTTTCGAGGGCCTCGGCCATGACGGTGTGGTTGGTGTAGGAGAACACCTTCTGGCAGATCTCGAAGCTCTTGTCCCAGTCAAAGCCGCACTCGTCCAGCAGGATGCGCATCATCTCGGGGATGGCCAGGGTGGGGTGGGTGTCGTTGAGCTGGATGGCCACCTTGTCGGCCAGGTTCTCGAGGGTGCCGTAGGTGGACAGGTGGTTCTGGACGATGTCGCCGATCGAGGCGGCGGACAGGAAATACTGCTGGCGCAGGCGGAGGATCTTGCCCTCGACGTGGTTGTCGTTGGGGTACAGGACCTTGGAGATCAGCTCGGCCGAAGCGCTCTTGCTCATGGCGGTGCTGTAGTTGCCCAGGGAGAAGCTGGACATATCAAAGTCGGGGGCCTTGGCCTGCCACAGGCGCAGCTTGGCCACGCCGGGGCCGTCGTAGCCCTGCACGTACATATCGGAGGGGACGGCCATGACGCTGTTATAGTTCAGGTGCTGCACATAGTGGAAGCCGTGGTCCCAGTTCTCGCGGATCTCGCCGTCGAAGCGGACCTCGATGGCCTGCTCGGGGTGGCTCTTGAGCCAGACCTGGCCGCCGGGCAGCCAGTTGTCGGCGCGCTCCTGCTGCCAGCCGTCCACGATCTTCTGCTTGAAGATGCCGTACTCGTACAGGATCGAGTAGCCGGTGCCGCCGATGCAGGTGGTGGCCATGCCGTCCAGGTAGCAGGCGGCCAGGCGGCCCAGGCCGCCGTTGCCCAGGCCGGCGTCGGGCTCTTCTTCATAAATGGTGTCCACGTTGATGTCGGCGGCGGCCAGGGCGGCCTTGCAGACCTGGTCCAGGCCCAGGTTCAGCAGGCTGACCTTCAGGCTGCGGCCCATCAGGAACTCCATGCACAGGTAGTAGACCTGCTTGGAGCCGGTGCCGATGACCTTGGACTGGAACTTTTTGTAGTTGTCGCTCATCATCTGCCGGCAGATCAGGGCCAGGGCGCGGTAGATCTGCTGGTTGGAGGCAACCGACAGATCCACGCCGTACTCGCTGGTCAGCTTGTTCTGCAGAAGGGTCGAGAATTCTTTCGTCGTCATAGGTGTAATCTCCTGTCAATATGGGGACCGCAGCAGGTGGGATGGATGGGGCGGGCCTGTGGCCCTGCACCGGCTGTACGCCCTAGTAAAGAACAGCGGAAATGGGACGGTAATTCCGCGCGCCGCGCCCGCGTTCATAACACAACGCCTTTATTATAATCGCTTCCCGGGGCGAATGCAAGGCAAAGTCGTATTTTTTCCGTATCCTCTATATTTTCGGGCTGAACTTTGTGCTGAAAATACAGAAATTTTCATTTTGCTCTTTCTCTCAGGGCCCGATTATATTATAATAGGGTCAAACAAGTCAGGCCCCGCCGCCCTGCGGCAGGCCCCCAAAAGGGGAAACTCGGGGAGTAATGGCGGGAGAAACTCCCGCAGTCCTGCCTTGTATAGACAAGAGGGCGGGCGCGGGCCGGAAAGCGAGGCTGCTATGGTAAACAAAGTGCGGGTGAACATCGCGGGGGCGCAGTATGCCTTCGCCACCACCGATTCGGAAAAATACATCACCTCCCTGGCCGACAAACTGGACCGGGACATCACCAAGCTGATGGAAGCAAACCCCAGCCTGCCGGTGACCAAGGCGGCGGTGTTCTGCGCCATGGACTACCTGGACGAATACCAGAAGAGCACCGGCAGCGCCGAGAACATGCGCGGCCAGATCCAGGACTACATCGCCGACGCGGCCCGGGCCCGCACCGCGGAGGACAAGCTGCGGGCCGAGAACGAGGCCCTGCGCCGGGAGGCCGCCGCCCTGCGGGAGCAGCTGGACCGGCTGCGCCGCCATCAGGAAAAAGAAAAGGAAAAGCCCGCCCAGGACGCCGCCAACGGCTGAGCCCGGGCGGCAGATAAGGGAGCATACATGACACAGATCGAGATCCTTGCCCCGGTGGGCAGTGAAGAGATGCTCCGCGCGGCGGTGTACAGCGGCGCGGATGCGGTCTATCTGGGCTTTGCGGGGTTCAACGCCCGCAGCGGCGCAGGCAATTTTGACGCGGCCAGCCTGTGCGGGGCGGTCCGCTTCTGCCATGGGCGGGGGGTGCGGGTCCACGTGGCCATGAACACCACCGTCTACGCCGGCGAGCTGGAGGCCCTGGCCGCCGCGGTGCGGGCGGTGGCGGCCAGCGGGGCCGATGCGGTCATCTGCCAGGACATGGCGACGGCCGACCTGTGCCGCCGCATCGCGCCTGAGCTGCCCCGCCACGCCTCCACCCAGATGAGCGTCCATACCCTGGAAGGCGCGCTGGAAATGGCGGAGCTGGGCTTTGCCCGGGTGATCCTGGCGCGGGAGCTGAGCCTGGCCGAGATCGAGACGATCGCCAGGGGCTGCGGCATCGAGACCGAGTGCTTCGTCCACGGGGCCCTGTGCATGAGCATGAGCGGCCAGTGTTATATGTCGGCCTTTTTGGGCGGGCGCAGCGGCAACCGGGGCTCCTGCGCGGGGCCCTGCCGCCTGCCGTTCGACGCCGCCCCCCTGCCCGAAGGCCGCCCCGGCAAGGCCCACCACCTGTCCCTCAAGGACAACTCGGTCATTGACCAGCTGGACAAGCTGCAGGCCGTCGGGGTGGCCTCGGCCAAGATCGAGGGCCGGCTGCGCACCCCCGAATATGTGGCGGCGGCGGTGGACGCCTGCCTGGCCGGCCGGGAGGGCCGGGCCTACGACCGGGCGGTGCTGCAAAACGCCTTCAGCCGCTCGGGGTTCACCTCGGGCTACCTGGACGGCAGGATCGACGGCTCGATGTTCGGCACCCGCACCGAGGCCGACGCCGCCGAGACCCGGCGCACCCTGCCGGCCCTGCGGGAGCTGTACCGGCGGGAGCGGCCCCGGGTGCCGGTGGACCTGAAACTGGAAGTGGAGGCGGAGGGCGAAAAGCTGACCGCCGCCGACCGGGAGGGGAACCGGGCCATCGTCTACGGCGAGACGGCGCCCCAGCCCGCCCTCACCGACCCCGCCGCCGCCCTGCGCCGCAGCCTGGGCAAGACGGGAGGCACCCCCTTTGCCCCGGGGGAGATCGAGATTGACATGAAGGGCGGGCCCTGGTACCTGCCGGGCAGCGCCGTCAACGAGCTGCGCCGCCAGGCGCTGGAAGCCCTTCTCCAAAAGCGGGAGACCCTGCGCCCCTGGCCGGTCCGGCCGGCGGAGCTGCCGCCCCTGGCCCGGCGGTCCGCGCCGGCCCGTCCGGCCCTCTGGGCCCGGTTCCAGCGCTGGGAACAGGCGCCCGAAGAGGCCCTGGCCGGGGTGGAAAAGCTGATCCTGCCCCTGGCCGAGGCGGACCGCGTGCCCCAGCCCTGGCGGTCCCGGACCATCCTGGAGCTGCCCCGGGCCATGTTCGGGGGGATGGAGGCGGACACCATCCGCCGGGTGGAGGCCGCCCGCGGGCAGGGCTTTGCGGGCTTTGAGGCCAACAACATCGCCCATCTGCGCATCGGCCGGGGGCTGCCCCTCGCCGGGGGCATCGGCCTGAACCTGACCAACCCCCTGGCCGCCCAGGTCTATGCGGAGCTGGGGCTTTCGGCCCTGCTGGTCCTGCCCGAGGTGCAGGCGGGGGAGATGGCTTTCATCGCGCCGGTCCGGGAGGGCCGGCCCGTGCCCACCGGGGCCCTGATCTACGGCCATATGCCTCTGATGCTGACCCGGGCCTGCCCCCTGCACAACCTCCACGACTGCGCCCACTGCAGCCGGGAAGGGGAGCTCACCGACCGCAAGGCCAAAAAGTTCCCGGTGCGGTGCGGGGGCGGGGTGCGCACCATCTACAACCCCGTGCCCCTCTACATGGGCGACAAGCCCGGGGCCCTGCCGGTGGACTACGGGGTGGCCTACTTCACCCTGGAAAGCCGGGAGGAGGCCGCCGCCGTCCTGGGCCGGATCGCCCGGGGCGAGCCCTTTGAAGGGGACTTCACCCGGGGGCTCTATTATAAAGGTACCCTGTGACCCCCTCTGGACCGGGCAGGGACAGAAAAATTGGAAAAGGAATGGATACCATGCAGCAAGTCACTGTAAAATATAAAGTATTGGACCCGCGGGCCCAGGCGCCCGCCTACGCCACCGCCGGGGCCGCCGCCGCCGACCTGTGCGCCCTGCTGGACGCCCCCCTGACCCTGGCCCCCATGGAGCGGGCCCTGATCCCCACCGGCCTTGCCATCGAGCTGCCCGGCGCCGGGACGGTGGCCCTGGTGTACGCCCGCAGCGGCCTGGCCATCAAGCACGGCCTGTGCATGGCCAACGGGGTGGGGGTCATCGACAGCGACTACCGGGGCGAGCTGCGGGTGCCCATGGTGAACCTGGGCGCCCAGCCCTACACCATCCAGCCCGGCGAGCGGGTGGCCCAGCTGTGCATCGCGCCGGTGTATACCGCGGCTTTCGTCCCCGCCGGCGCCCTCAGCGGCACCGCCCGGGGCGAGGGGGGCTTCGGCTCCACCGGCAAGTGAAGGGAGGGGCCGCAGATGAAGCTGATCCTGGCCTCCGGCAGCCCCCGCCGCAGGGAGCTGCTGAGCTTGTACACCCGCGACTTTGAGGTCTGCGCGAGCGATTTTGACGAGGGTTCGGTCCAGGCGGCCAGCCCTGCCGCCCTGGCCGGGGCCCTGGCCCGGGGCAAGTGCCTGGCGGTGTCCGCCCTCCGGCCCGGGCGCCTGGTGGTGGGCAGCGACACGGTGGTGGAGCTGGACGGCGAAGTGTTCGGCAAACCAAAGGACGCCGCCGACGCCCGGCGGATGCTCCGGGCCCTGTCGGGCCGGACCCACCAGGTCCACACCGGGGTCTGCGTGTCGGACGGGGTGCGGACCGAGAGCTTTGTGGACACCTGCCGGGTGACCTTTTTCCCCATCCCGGAGGAGGAGCTGGAACGCTGCATCGCCAGCGGCGAGCCCTTCGACAAGGCGGGGGCCTACGCCATCCAGGGGCAGGCGGCCCTCTGGCTGGACCGGCTGGAAGGGGACTACTACACCATCATGGGGCTGCCGGTGAGCCGGACGGCCCGCCTGCTGGACCGCTTCGACCTTGAGAAAAGATGAAAAAACGGAAAAAACCGCCAAAGCACTTGTGAAAAGGGCGCTTTGTGACTATAATAAGGAGAGGACTGGCCTGCGCCCGGCCGGGTGCGGGCGGCCTGACCATCGAGGGATCTTGGAGGGGAGCGTTCCCCTTCTGTTTTGGATAACGGCAGGCAGGGCAGGACCCCCGGCCTGCGCGGTGCAATGAGTGGCAACTGGAGAGCAAAGGAGTAAGCTGCGCTATGAGTTTTCTGTCAAAGGACATTGGGATCGACCTGGGTACCGCCAATACCCTGGTGTACATGAAGGGCAAGGGCATCATCATGCGGGAGCCGTCGGTGGTGGCGGTGGACACCCGCAACGACGAGGTGCGCTGCGTGGGCGCCGAGGCCAAGGCGGTGATCGGCCGCACCCCCGGCAGCATCGTGGCGGTGCGCCCCCTGAAGGACGGCGTCATCGCGGATTTTGACATCACCGCCAACATGCTGGAGAACTTTTTGAAAAAAGCCTGCGGCAACAGCCTGTTCGCCCGGCCCCGGGTGGTCATCTGCATCCCCTCGGGCGTCACCGAGGTGGAGCGCCGGGCCGTCCGCGAAGCCACCCTCAAGGCCGGCGCCCGCCAGGTGTCGGTGATCGAGGAGCCCATGGCCGCCGCCATCGGCGCGGGCCTGCCCATCAGCGAGCCCACCGGCAGCATGATCGTGGACATCGGCGGCGGCACCGCCGAGATCGCCGTCATCTCCCTGGGGGGCATCGTGGCCTCCCGCAGCGTCCGCATGGCCGGCGATATGTTCGACCAGGCCATCATCGCCTTCATCAAGCGCAAGTATAACCTCCTGATCGGCGAGCGCACCGCCGAACAGATCAAGATCGACATCGGCTCGGCCTACAAGCTGGAAGAAGAGATGACCATGGAGATCAAGGGCCGCAACCTGGTGGACGGCCTGCCCAAGAACATCGTGGTCCACTCGGAGGATGTCCGGGAGGCTTTGCTGGAGTGCCTGGTCAAGATCACCGACGCCATCAAGGAGACGCTGGAGCGCACCCCGCCCGAGCTGAGCGCCGACATCATCGACCGGGGCATCACCCTGACCGGCGGCGGCGCCCTGCTGCGGGGCCTGGATAAGCTGATCCAGAGCGAGACCGGCATCGACGTCCATGTGGCCGAGGACCCCCTGGACTGTGTGGCCACCGGCGCCGGCGCGGTGCTGGACCATGTGGACGTGCTGCACGACGTGCTGGACACCGACGGGGACCACATGTAAAAGCGGGCCTGCGGCGCATATCCCAAAGCCGCCGGCATAACCTGAGAACAGAAGCGCGGATGGCTCCGGCTGTCCGCGCTTTTTCGACCCGGTGCTTTTCATCCAGTGGAGGAGAACGGCCGTGAAAGACTTTTTTGAGACCTGGAAATTCAGGATCCTGATCGCGGTGGCGGTCTTTCTTGCAGGGCTGCTGCTGTATGCCGCGGCCAACGGCCGCCTGACCGCAGCCCCCCAGGAGCTGCTGAGCGTGGCGGCGGCCCCTTTCCAGAAAGCGGCCGCCTGGGTGGCCGGGGGGGTGTCCTCGGTCTGGGACAAGTACACCAGCATCGACGAGACCATGGCGGAAAACGAGGCCCTGCGGGCTGAAAACGCCGAGCTGCGCCGCCAGCTGGCCGACTACGACCAGCTCAAGGCGGAAAACGAGGCGTTCCGCAACCTGGCCGGCATCCAGGAGGACCACCCCGAGATGAGCTTCGTCTCGGCCTTTGTCATCGGGCGGGACGCCATGGACGCCTTCGGGGGCTTTACGCTGGACCAGGGCACCGTCCACGGGGTGGAGCGGGGGGACACCGTCATCGACGACGAGGGCCGCCTGCTGGGCACCGTGATTGAGGCGGGGCTGACCAGCTGCCGGGTGCTGACCATCCTGCACCCCAGCTTCAACGCGGCGGGGGTGGTGTCCCGCACCTGGGACAACGGCATCATCACCGGCGACGCCGCCTACGCCGCCCAGGGCCAGTGCGTGTTCACCGACCTGTCCCGCGAGTCGATGGCCTCGGTGGGGGATGAGATCATCACCACCGGGCTGGGGGGCGTCTACCCGCCCGACATCCTGGTGGGGCGGATCGTCAGCATCGAGCCGGAGGCCAGCGGTACGTCGGTGGTGGCGGTGATCCAGCCCGACGCGGACGTGCTGGGGGTCAAACAGGCATTCATCATCACAGAGTATTGAAGGCAGGTCTTGTATGGAGTCGCGCCGTAAACGCAGGCGGTCCCAGCTGTATAAATGGGGCCTGTATGTTTTGTTGCTGCTGGCCTGCACCGTGCTGCAGACCATCCCGGGTTTCCTGCACATCGGGCAGGCAAAGCCGGTGTTTCTGCTGCCCCTGGCCCTGGCGGTGTCCATCTGGGAGGACGAGTTCTCGGGCGCTTTGTTCGGGGCGGCCTGCGGCCTGATGTGGGACTACACCGCCGGCCGCACCGCCGGCCTGCTGGCCCTCACCGTCATGGGGCTGTGCTTCGCGGTGTCGGTGGCCAGCCAGCTCTATCTCAAGCTGAACACCCTCAACTTTGCCCTCCTCGCCGCCGGGGCGGTGTGGCTGGTGCTGTCGGGGGACTTCCTGTTTTATTACGCCATGCCGGGCTACAGCGGGATGCTGGGGCGGTATGTGGGCTACATCCCCCTCACCGTCCTGATGAGCGCGCTGCTGGCCGCCCCCCTCTACCGGGCGGTGGGCTGGATCAGCGCGGCGTTCCGGATCGACAACGGCGTGATCTAGCGCCCGGACCGCACGGCCCGGACGCTGCATTTTGAATGGACACAGAAGGGGGCGGGGACGCCTTGGATGAACACAAGATCGTGGTGCGCCGGCTGGCGCTGCTGATCGCTGCGGCCGCAGTGGTCTTTGCTCTGTATACCCTGCGGCTGATCTTTCTGCAGCTGGTCCATGGGGACGAGTTTGCCGCCCGGGCCACCAGCACCACCGAATACCGCTTCAACGTCACGGCGGCCCGGGGCGACATCGTGGACAGCGCCGGCCGCCGCATCGCCACCAGCACCACCTGCTACAACGTGGAGCTGAGCCGCCTGCTGATCGGGGACAACGACCTGAACGAGACCATCCGCAGCGCGGTGGAGATCCTGCAGGCCAACGGCGAAAGCTGGAACGACACCCTCCGGATCGGCTACGCCGACGGGGCGGGGCAGTATGCCTTTACCGGCGAGGCGGACAGCGAAAGCGACCAGAACGCCATCGCCGCCGTCAAGGAGGCCCTGGGCCTGCAGCAGTACGCCACCGCCAACGACGTGATGGACCGCCTGGTGGCCGAGTACGGGCTGGAAAGCTACGACCCCGCCTGGCAGCGCATCCTGGGGGGCATCCGCTACCAGATGGAGCAGGAGGCCTTCTCCAACGTGAACAACTTTACCCTGGCGGAAAACGTCTCGGACCAGACGGTGGCCACCGTCAAGGAGCACAGCCTGGCCCTGCCCGGGGTGGAGATCGCCGAGACCAGCGTGCGCAGCTACACCGACGGCACCATCCTGCCCCACGTGCTGGGCCGGGTGGGCAAGATCACCGCCGAGATGTGGCGCGTCACCGACGAAAACGGCCAGGTCACCTACCCCCTGCGGGACCGCGGCTACGCCATGAACGACGTCATCGGCATCTCGGGGCTGGAGTCGGCCTATGAGGAGCAGCTCCGCGGCCAGGACGGCGTCGAGACCATCACCCGGGACAGCGACGGCGTCATCATCGACACCAGCATCACCACCGAGCCCCAGCCGGGCAAGACGGTGATGCTGACGGTGAACAGCGAGTTCCAGAAGGCGGTGGACGAGGCCCTGGCCCGCAACGTCCAGCAGATCGCCGCTACCTACAACGTGGACGCCAGCGCCGGCGCGGTGGTGGTCATCGACGTCAAGAACGGCGGCATCCTGGCCTGCTCCAACTACCCCAGCTACGACCAGAACCTCTACAGCACCCAGTACAGCACCTACAGCGCCGACCCCGGCCTGCCCCTGTACAACCGGGCCCTGCAGGGGCTGTACACCCCCGGCTCCACCTACAAACCCTCGGTGGCGGTGGCGGCCCTGCTCAGCGGCATCATCGACCGCAACAGCACCGTCTACTGCAACGGTGTGTACAACTATTTCAGCGATTACCACCCCCGCTGTACCCGCCACGGCCACAGCGGCGACATCGACGTGGTCACCGCCATCAAGTGGAGCTGCAACATCTTTTTCTATGACGTGGGCCGCCGCACCACCAGCGACGTCTACGACGACTACGCCCACCGGCTGGGCCTGGGCACCCCCACCGGGGTGGAGGTGAGCGAATCCACCGGCCGGCTGACCACCAAGGAGGACGCCAACTACACCGCCTCGCTGGAGGTGCAGGCCGCCATCGGCCAGGGCAACACGGTGGTCACCCCGGTCCAGCTGGCCACCTACGCGGCCACCATCGCCAACAAGGGGGTGCGCTACCGCACCCATTTTGTCAAGGCCCTGCTGGACACCAACACCGGCGAGGTGCTGGAGGAGACCGCCCCCGAGGTGGTGGAGATCATCCCGGACGAGGTGGGCGCCTTCGACATCGTGGAAGAGGGGATGGTGGGCGCGGCCCAGACGGTGGCCGGCCTGGCCAACTACCCCTACACCATCGCCTGCAAGACCGGCACCCCCCAGCGCAGCGAATACTATATGGTGGGCAGCCGCCGGCAGTACTACACCAACTCCACCATCATCGCCTACGGCCCGGTGGAGGACCCCCAGATCGCGGTGGGCATCGTGGTGGAATACGGCGGCGGCGGCTCCCGCACCGGCGAGCTGGTGGCGGATATTTTCAACGCCTATTTCTTCGAGCGGTCCAACGGCATGACCCCCGTCCAGGAGGGCCAGCTGCTGGAGTGAGGGCCGCCTGCCGGCGGGCGCGCCTTTGCGTGGGCAGGAGAAAAAGGCGGATTCTCGAAAAATTGAAAGTTTTGTCCAAAAGGCGCTTGCCATTCCGAGAAAAATGTGGTAACATTATAATTGGAATGGTAGCATAGTCTATCGCTGTTGGTATTGATTTGAGTCTGAGTGAACAAAGGAGATGGATAGGGATGACGATTGCGCTGATCGCACATGACTCCAAAAAGGAACTGATGGTGCAGTTTTGCACGGCGTACTGCCGCATCCTGAGCCAGAACCAGCTGGTGGCCACCGGGACCACGGGCAAGCTGATCGCCGAGGCCACCGGGCTGCCGGTCAAGCGGTTTTTATCCGGCAAGCAGGGCGGCGACCAGCAGATCGCGGCCCGCATCGCCTGCAATGAGATCGACCTGCTCATCTTCTTCCGCGACCCGATCAATGCCAAACCCAGCGAGCCCAATGAGATGACCCTGCTGCGCCTGTGCGATGTACATAACATCCCCATGGCCACCAACATCGCCACGGCCGAGGTGCTGGTCCACGGCCTGGAGCGGGGCGACCTCGATTGGCGCAACATCGTCAATCCGCCCCAGGTATAACGAACAACGAACGCCAAAAGCCCCGGACTTCCTGTCCGGGGCCTTTTCAGACTGTCAAAAAAGCCCCGTCCATCTGCACATGTCGGCTGGACGGGACTTTTTCAGCGTGTATGCTGCGGGCGGCGGTCAGCGGGCGCCGGTGATGAAGGCGCTGCCCACGACGGCGCCGTCCCGGTAAAAGGCGGCGGTCTGGCCGGGGGCGGGGGCCCGCACCGGGGCCTCAAAGACCAGGGTGTCCGCGCCGTCGAAGGCGGCGGGCTGGGCCTGGGCGGCGCTGCGCACCTTGACCAGGTAGGGCCCGGCGGGCAGGGGCGCGCCGTCGGGGGTGACGAGGCCGGCCACCGTCACGGCGGTGAAAAATTCGTCGCCGGCGCGGGCCAGCAGGATGTCCCCGTTCTCGCAGATCTGGCGGATGAATACCGGCTCGCCCAGGGCGATGCCCAGCCCCTTGCGCTGGCCCACCGTGTAGTGCAGCACCCCCTTGTGGGGGCCCAGGTCGGCCCCGTCGGGGGAGATGAACCGCCCGGCCTTGCCGGTCAGGCCCCGGGCCTCGATGTAGGCGGCGTAGTCCCCCCCGGGGATGAAACAGATCTCCATGCTGTCGGGGGTGTCGGCGCAGTCCAGGCCAAAGTCCCGGGCCATTTCCCGGACGTCGTCCTTCTCGAACTCGCCCAGGGGCAGGATCAGCCGGCTGAGGACGTCCTGGTCCAGGCGGCTGAGCATATAGCTCTGGTCCCGCGCGGCGCTCTGGGGCAGGTGGATGCGGGACACGCCGTCGCGGTCCACCTCCACCCGGGCATAGTGGCCGGTGGCGATGTACTGGATGCCCAGCCGGTCGGCCGCCGCCAGCAGGGCGGTGAACTTGACCGCCGGGTTGCAGCGGACGCAGGGGTTGGGGGTGCGCCCGGCGCAGTAATCGGCGCAGAAGGGCGCCACCACCTCCTGCTCGAACAGCTCCTGGGTGTCCAGGACGATGCACTCGATGCCCAGCTGCCGGGCGGCCCGCTGGGCGGCCTCCACCGCCCCGTCGTGGGCCGGGGAAAAGCGGATGACCGCCCCCGTCACCCCAAAGCCCTGCTGCTGCAGGATGCGGACGGTGACGCTGGAATCCACGCCCCCGCTCATCCCCACCAGGACCTTGTCCTGCTCCTCGTAGGTGTCGAACCCGCTGCCGGGCAACATTGTCTCGCTCATATCAGTTCTGCCTCCCGCCGTGTGCTTTGCTCTGGGCTACGGCCAGCTGGTCGCAGCGCTCGTTTTCAGGGTGGCCCGCATGGCCCTTGACCCAGACGTAGGTGATCTGGTGCTTTTCGGCCAGGTCCAGGGCTTTGGCCCACAGGTCCGGGTTGAGGGCGGGGGATTTGTCCGCCTTTTTCCAGCCCCGGGCCCGCCAGCTCTTGGCCCAGCCCTTTTCCAGCCCGTTGATGACGTACTGGCTGTCCGAGCAGTAGCGGATCGCGCAGGGCTCTTTCAGCAGGCCCACCGCCTCGATGAAGGCGGTCAGCTCCATCCGGTTGTTGGTGGTGGCTGCGTCGCCGCCGCTCAGCTCTTTTTCGTACACCTGGCCGCCGGGGCTGCGGTAGCGCAGCACCGCCCCCCAGCCGCCGGGGCCGGGGTTGCCGCTGCAGGCCCCGTCGGTATAGATCTCGACTTGTTTCATCTCATGCTCCTGTCCCAAAACTGGGGCGCCGGGCCCCTGTATCCCTCTTATATTAGAGGCACGGGGCCCCCGCTGTCAAGAGGGTTTGCAGATTTTGTGCCCCGGCGCCGCCGGCCGGGCCGGCCTTTTTGCTGCCAAAATCTTGCTGGACGGCATAAACTGTGCTATACTATAAACGTATGCCTATACTGAACGCAGGGAGAGGTGCGCAGAGTATGTATCAGAAGTACGGCAAGCGGGCGCTGGATTTTGTCCTGTCGCTGGGGGGGCTGGTCTGCCTGTCCTGGCTTTTGCTGGGGCTGGCGGCGGCCATCAAGCTGGACAGCCCCGGGCCGGTGTTTTTCAAGCAGAAGCGGGTGGGCATCCACAAGACCCACTTTGAAATCTACAAGTTCCGCACCATGCGCGCCGACACCCCCCACGATATGCCCACCCACCTGCTGGCCGACCCCGACCAGTATATCACCCGGGTGGGGCGCTTCCTGCGCAGGACCAGCCTGGACGAACTGCCCCAGCTGTGGAACATCCTGAAGGGGGACATGGCGGTGATCGGGCCGCGGCCCGCCCTGTGGAACCAGTACGACCTGCTGGCAGAGCGGGACAAGTACGGCGCCAACGACGTGCGTCCGGGGCTGACCGGCCTGGCCCAGATCCACGGCCGGGACGAGCTGGAGATCCCCGAAAAGGCGCGACTGGACGGCGAATACGTGGCCCACATCACCCTGGCGGGGGACCTGAAATGCTTTTTTGACACCATCGGGGCGGTGGCGCGCCACGACGGCGTGGTGGAGGGCGGCACCGGCACTTTGCACCACGAGCAGGGCAAGGATTGATTTTGCCTGCGCCATCAGGTATACTATATAAGATACGCACGACACACGGATGTGAGAGGTAGCTATGATTACGATCGACGAACTGAAGGTCCAGCTGGCCGAGTACGGCAAGTCTGTCCAGGACCTGGAAGAGGCGCTGGCCATCGACGCCAGCAAAAAGCGTGTGCAGGAGCTGGAGCACACCATGACCCGGCCCGGCTTTTACGACGATGCTGAGGCCAGCAAAAAAGTGTTTGACGAAGTGGGCGACCTGAAGGCCAAGCTGGGCCGCTTTGAAAAGCTGCAGGGCCTTTATGAGGACGCCCAGACCATGCTGCTGATGCTGGAGGAAGAAAACGACCCCGCCCTTGTCCCCGAAGGGGAGCAGGCGGTGGAGGCGGTGGGCAAAGCGGTGGACGAGCTGCAGCTGATGACCATGCTGAACGGCGAGTACGACCACTCCAACGCCATCCTGACCTTCCACGCCGGCACCGGCGGCACCGAGGCCCAGGACTGGGCCGAGATGCTGTACCGGATGTACACCCGCTGGGCCGCCAACCACGGCATGAGCGTGGAAGTGCTGGACTACCAGGACGGCGACGAGGCCGGCATCAAGAGCGCTTCCATCATGGTCAAGGGCGCCAACGCCTACGGCCTGCTCAAGAGCGAGAACGGCGTCCACCGCCTGGTGCGGGTCAGCCCCTTCGACTCCAACGCCCGGCGGCAGACCAGCTTTGCCTCGCTGGAGGTCATGCCCGAGCTGGACAACACCATCGAGGTCAACATCCGCCCCGAGGACATCGAGATGCAGGTCTACCGCTCCTCCGGCGCGGGCGGCCAGCACATCAACAAGACCTCCAGCGCCGTCCGCCTGATCCACAAGCCCACCGGCATCGTGGTCAGCTGCCAGACCCAGCGCAGCCAGTTCCAGAACCGCGACTACGCCATGCAGATGCTGAAGGCCAAGCTCTACCAGATCGCCCAGCAGCAGCACATGGACAAGATCGAGGACATCAAGGGCGTCCAGAACGAGATCGCCTGGGGCCACCAGATCCGCAGCTATGTCTTTATGCCCTACACCATGGTCAAGGACCACCGCACCAGCTACGAGACCAGCAACGTCAACGCCGTGATGGACGGCGATCTGGACGGCTTCATCTTCGCGTACCTGAAGGCCGCCAGCCGCGGCGAGCTGCAGGACGCCTGACCGCCCACAAAACCAGACACAGACTGTCAAAAAAGTCCCGTCCAGCCGACATGTGCGGATGGACGGGACACATACAGGGAAATTTGGCGCTGAGAGTGTGCGAGCCGCCTTGCGGCGAGTGCGCGGTTCAGCGCCAAATTTTGTCTAAAAGGGGGATATTAGGGGGAAAGAATTTCTGACCTGCGCAGCAGGCAGAAATGGGTTCCCCCTAAAGCGTGGCGCTTTTGCGACACGCTAAAAAAGAGGCTCGGTTTTTCCGTGCCTCTTTTTGTGTTTGGCTGCATTTGTGCCGGAAGCTGTCTGCGGCCGGCTCACTCCTCCATCGCCTTTTTCAGGCGGATGTCGTCGCCCAGGAAACGGTAGGGCACGAAGGCCGAGATGCGGCTGGCCACCTTTTCGGTGTAGAGTTTTTCCAGCAGGGCGCCGTCGGTGATGTTGGTGGTGAGGATGGTGGGCCGGCGGCGGCCCAGCCGGTCGTTCAGCAGGCTGTACAGGGTGCTGATGACGAAGCTGGAGTTGAACTCGGTGCCCAAATCGTCCAGGATCAGCAGGTCGGCCCCGGTGACGGTCTCGAGCAGGGCGTCCTTTTCGCCGGCGGGGTCGGAGCCGAAGTGCAGGGTCTCGACCCGGCTGAAGAAGTCGGGGCTGGAAATGTAGATGACGTCGTAGCCCTTGTCCAGGGCGGCCCCCGCCACCGCCAGGGCGGCGTGGGTCTTGCCCAGGCCGGCGTTGCCGGTGAGCATCAGGTTCTCGCTGTCCAGGTCGAAGGCGGCGGCGTAGTCCTGCAGGTCGGCCAGCAGCTCGGCCATGTACTGGCGGACGCTGCGGCCGGTCTGGGGGTCCCGGGTGTTGGGGTAATAGTCCAGCTTCATGGTGTCGAAACGGGTCACCGACAGGCTGGACATGGCCTCGATCTCTTCCCGGCGCAGCCGCTGCATCTCCCGGCGGACGCACTGGCAGGTCTTGCCCTGGGCCACGCCGGTGTCCTGGCACAGGGGGCAGGTGAATTTGGGCTCCAGCGCCTGGGGCGAGCGGCCGCTGGCGGCCAGCAGGGCGTCCCGCTTTTGGCGGGCTTCGGCCAGGGCGGCGGCAGCTTCGGCCCGGCCGGCCCCCCGGGCCCCGGCCAGGGCGCAGCGCACCCCGCAGGCGCGCAGAGCGTCCTCGGCGGCCCGCAGCTCCGGCACGGCGGCCTCGGCCTGGGCCCGTGCGTCCTGCGCGGCGGCTTTGGCCCGCTGGCGCCGGGCCGACACCGTCCGCAGGGCCGCCTGGTATAGCTCGTTTCGTGTGCGCATGGGTTAGTCCTTTCTCTTGTGCCGCCGGGGCCGGTCCAGCGCCCCCTGCAAAAAGTCGTTGCCGCTGGGGGTCTCCCGGTCCACCCGGAGGTTGCGGCTGGCCCCCGCCAGGGGGGCGGGGCCCCGCACGTCCCGGACGGTGCGCAGGCCCTTGGCGTTCCAGGTCTTGAGGATGCTGTTCCAGTACCACAGGTCCCGCTTGGGGCCGGCCTGGACGGCGGCCTCCTGGACCATGGCGTCGTCGTAGCCGTAGACCTCGTACCAGCGGGCGATGGCTTTTTTGCCCCCCAGGGTGAGGGCGGCCGGCTCCACCTCCAGCAGGCCGGCCACGTAGGCCTCCCGCTGCTCCCGCAGGGCCAGCAGCTTGAGGTGGGCGTCCGCCTCCTCGCCGGTCTGGACCCCTTCGGCCCGCCAGACCTTCAGCTCGTGGTTCAGGGCCCCCATGGTCCGCTTGCCCTTGCCGGCCAGGTAGGCCAGGCAGAGCATGACCGTCTCGGGCTCAAAGCCCTCCTGCAGGTAGAGGGCCACCAGTTTTTCCATCTCGCTGTGGGTCAGGGCCCGGGCAAAGGTGGTCTGGGCGCAGTCGATCAGGCTGGCAATCATGGGGTCGGTGCGGCTGGCCGCGGCGATCTCGGTCCAGCGCATGGGGGTGGGGGCGGGCTGGCCGCCGCCGGGGGCCGCGTTCTCGTCCCAGCGCTCCAGCAGGCCCGCCCCGGCCCAGTAGGCCAGGGCGCTTTCGGCGCTGATGCGGCTGCGCAGTTTCAGATCGGCGCAGAGCTTGTCCGGGTCGGTGACGCCGGTGGCCAGCACATACAGGGCCACCCGGACGCTGGCCTCCTCGGCCGCGCCCAGCCGTGCAAAAACCAGCTGGGGCACCGCGACGGTGTCGCCCTGCTGGGGCTTCAAGCGGTAGATCATCCTTCGGCCTCCTGGTTCGGGGCCTCCGGCGGGGCGGTCCAGGGCTCGCAGTCCAGGATGGAGGGGGCGGACTGCCACCGCTCGGGGGCGCTGTGATAGGTCTGGCGGATCCACTCCAGGGCCTGGGCCCGGCCCTCCTCGGTGAGGGGAAAGACCCGCTGGGCCCGCAGGGCGGGGTCGGTGTAGTCGATGGTCCAGGGCCCGGGCCAGATGTCCACCGTCAGGACGGCCTCCTCGCCGCCCTCGGGGGCGCTGCGCTTGCCGGGCACGGCGCGGTAGCGCATTTCGGCCTGGCTGGCCGAGTAGGGATTTTTGTTCTGGAAAAACAGCAGCCGCGGCAGCTCCAGCATGACGGCGCCTCCTTTCTGAGGATGGGAAGAACGGCAAAACCAAAAAGCCCGCATGAGCGGATACTCATACGGGCTGTGAAAATGGAGCAGGATACGGGACTCGAACCCGCCGCCTACTGCTTGGGAAGCAGTCGCTCTACCGGATGAGCTAACCCTGCATAAGGTGCTCCATTATTGTAGCAGACCGGGCGGTGTTTGTCAACCGGTTTGGGAAAAGTTTTTGCGGCAGGGGCAAAAGAAGGGCGGGGGGCGGCTTTCTTTTTGCAGCGAACCATGCTATACTGAAGACCGAAAGGGGGCGAAGGCGATGGAGGAGCTCTATGGCCGGCTGGCGGAACTGGCCCGGCGCTACGGCGCGCGGCGGCTGGTGCTGTACGGCTCCCGGGCACGGGGCGACCACCGGTACAACAGCGATGTCGACCTGGCGGTCTACGGGATGCCGGAGGAAAACGAGGGCGCGTTCGGGATGGACTGCGACGAGCTGCCCACCCTGCTCAAGCTCGACATCGTGCAGATACGGGAGGGGATGAACCCCGCGTTTCTGGCAAACATTGAAAAGGACGGTGTGACGCTGATGGACAGGCTGCATGAAAAATACGAACAATTTGAGGCGGCGGTGTCCCGCCTGCGGGAAGCGCTGGAAGATTACCGCAGCACGCCGCTGTCGTCGGTACGGGACGGCGTGATCCAGCGGTTCGAGTTTTGCGCCGAACTCGCCTGGAAAACCATGCGGGAATATCTTCTGGACCAGGGGTATACCGAGATCAACAGCCCCAAGGCGGTGATCCGGCAGGCGTTCGCCTATGGCATGATCGAGGACGCCGAAGGATGGATCAGGCTGATGAACGACCGCAACCTGACCAGCCATGTGTACGACGAAAAAACGGCGGAGGAGATCTTCCGGCGGATCGAGACGGTCTATCTGGCCCTGTTCGACGCCGCGCTGGTTTCTATGAAGTAAACTCTTTCTCTGGCCGGGAAACCGTGGTATACTATAGGAATCAGGGGCCGGCGCGCAGCGGATGCGGGCGGGTCTTGTGTGGAAAGGAATATTTTTGAGAGAGAGGCGAATGAAATGATCGAGTGTACGAGCACCGGCGCATACCTGGCGCAGGGGCAGTGGGTGCCGGCGGACGGCCATGCGCCCGAGGCGCTGGCGGCGCTGGGTTTTGACGCGGCGGCCGCCGCTCAGGCCAAAAAGGGCACCATTGCATGGGGCATCCTGCAGGCCCACAACACCAGCGGCGACGAGGAAAACCTGAAGATCAAGTTTGATGCCATGGCCAGCCACGACATCACCTTTGTGGGCATCATCCAGACGGCCCGGGCTTCGGGGCTGGAAAAGTTCCCCCTGCCTTACGTGCTGACCAACTGCCACAACAGCCTGTGCGCGGTGGGGGGCACCATCAACGAGGACGACCACCGGTTCGGCCTGTCGGCGGCCAAAAAGTACGGCGGCATCTTTGTGCCGCCCCACCTGGCGGTGATCCACCAGTACATGCGGGAGAAGTTTGCGGGCTGCGGCAGGATGATCCTGGGCTCCGACTCCCACACCCGGTACGGCGCGCTGGGCACCATGGCCATCGGCGAGGGCGGCGGCGAGCTGGCCAAGCAGCTGCTGGGCCGCACCTACGACGTGGCCTGCCCCGGGGTGGTGGCGGTGTACCTGACCGGCGCGCTGCCGGCAGGCTGCGGCCCCCACGACGTGGCCATCGCCCTGGTGGGGGCGCTGTTCAAGAGCGGGTATGTCAAGAACAAGGTGATGGAGTTCATCGGGCCCGGCGTGGCCAGCCTGCGGCAGGACACCCGCAACGCCATCGACGCCATGACCACCGAGACCACCTGCCTGTCCTCCATCTGGGAGACCGACGAGACCACCCGCAAGTACCTGGCCGCCCACGGCCGCGCCGGGGACTACAAGCCCCTGGCCCCGGCCGGCCTGGCCTATTACGACGGGGTGGTCAAGGTGGACCTGTCGGCCATCCGGCCCATGATCGCCCTGCCCATGCACCCCTCCAACGCCTACACCATCGAGGAGCTGAACGCCAACCTGGAGGACATCCTCCACGCCTGCGAGCAGGACGTCCAGAAGCTGGTGGGCCGCACCGACGTCAAGCTGGACCTGTGCTCCAAGATCGAGAACGGCAGGCTGCGGGTGGACCAGGGGGTCATCGCAGGGTGCGCCGGCGGCCTGTACGACAGCATCGTCGAGGCGGCCAGCATCCTCAAGGGGCACACCGGCGGCTGCGGCGAGTACGCCCTCAGCGTCTACCCCGCCAGCCAGCCTGTGATGATGGCCCTGGACAAGGCGGGAGCCCTGTCCAGCCTGATGGCCTCGGGCGCCACCATCCGCACCGCCTTCTGCGGGCCCTGCTTCGGCGCGGGGGACGTGCCCTTCAACGGGGCGCTGTCCATCCGGCACACCACCCGCAACTTCCCCAGCCGGGAGGGCTCCAAGCCGGGCGCGGGCCAGCTGGCCGGCGTGGCCCTGATGGACGCCCGCAGCATCGCGGCCACCACCGCCAACGGCGGCATCCTGACCCCCGCCACCGCCATCGACTACGACCCCACCGTGCCCGAGTACGCGTTCGACGGCTCCAGCTACCAGGCCCGGGTGTACCAGGGCTTCGGCCACGGGGATTACGACGCCCTGCTCAAGCTGGGCCCCAACATCAAGGACTGGCCCGAGATCGCGCCCCTGGGCGACAACCTGCTGCTCAAGGTGGCCTCTTACATCACCGACCCCGTCACCACCACCGACGAGCTGATCCCCTCGGGCGAGACCAGCTCCTACCGCTCCAACCCCCTGGGCCTGGCCGAGTTCACCCTCAGCCGCAAGGACCCCGGCTACGTGGCCCGGGCCAAGGCGGTGCAGGCCGAGGAGGCCGCCCGCCGCGCCGGCAAGGGGGACGAGGCCCTGCTGGAGCGCATCCACGCCGTGCCCGGCTGCGAGGGCCTGGCCTGGCAGGACGTGCAGATCGCGTCCACCCTCTTTGCGGTCAAGCCGGGGGACGGCTCGGCCCGGGAGCAGGCCGCCAGCTGCCAGCGGGTGCTGGGCGCCGGGGCCAACATCGCGGTGGAGTACGCTACCAAGCGCTACCGCTCCAACCTCATCAACTGGGGGATGCTGCCCTTCCAGATCGCCGGGCCCACCCCCTTCGGCCTGGGGGACTACATCCTGATCCCCGGCATCCGCAAGGCGCTGGCCGGCGGCCTGTCCGGCATCACCGCCTACGTGCTGGGGGACCAGCCCGCCGCCTTCCAGCTGTCCATCGCGCCCCTGACCGGGGACGAGCGGCAGATTCTGGCGGACGGCTGCCTCATCAACTTCTACAAGCACTGAGGCCCCCGCACGGCTTCCAAACTCATCCCAAAAAGGAGGTGGAGGCTCGCCATGGCTGGCGACCTGCACAATCATTCGACTTGTTCGGACGGCTCCACGCCCATCCACCGGCTGGCGGCCATGGCCGCGCGGGCCGGGCTGGACGCCATGGCCATCTCGGACCACGACACCCTGCGCAGCGCCGGTTATTGCTACCGGCACCCGGTGCAGGAGGGGGTGCGGCTGATCCCCGCGGTGGAGCTGACCGGCTATGACTACGAGCGCCGGCACCGGGTGCACCTGCTGTGCTACTGGCCGCAGGACTGCCCCGAGCTGCGGGCCCACTGCGACACCATGCGCCGCCGGCGCAACGAGTGCTGCCTGCAAAGCGCCCGGGAGCTGGAGGGGATGTACCCCCTTTTCCGCACCGAGCAGGCGCTGGAATACGCCCGGGACAGCGGCGTGCTGTTCAAGAGCGGCATCATGCAGGCGCTGCAGGAGCTGGGCCTGGCGGACGGCATCTACGGCGAGGCGTACCACCGGCTGTTCGGCTGGGAGCCCCGGGGCCTGGTGCTGCACAGCCCCGAGTACCCCCCGGTGGAAGAAGTCATCGCCACCGCCCGGGCGGCCCGGGGGGTGCTGGTGTTCGCCCACCCCACCGTCTACAAGAGCATGCCGCTGGTGCGGCAGCTGGTGGCGGAGGGCAAGCTGGACGGCATCGAGATCGACCACCCCCGCAACAGCGAGGCCGACAAGGCCGAGTGCCGCGAGCTGTGCCGGCGGCACGGCCTGATCGTCACCGGCGGCACCGACTTCCACGGCTCCAACACCGCCCACCCCCACCCGGTGGGCACCTGCACCACCGCGGACGACCAGATCGCACGGATCGACGCGCTGGCAAAGGAGTATCAGAAGTAGCCCTCTCAGTCTCGCTTCGCTCGCCAGCTCCCCCGAAGGGGGAGCCAAGCGTACCGCCGTCAAACCCGGCGAACAGCGTGTAAGGCGAAGCTGTGAGCAAGTTTGCCTTACCACAACCTGCCCGGCACCCACGGGCGTGCTCTTGCCTCCCCCTGTGGGGGCGCGAACAGCGACCGCTGCCAGCGGCAGAAACAGGGAGCTGTGAGCGGTGCAGCGCTCCGGTTTTTGCAAGCGCCCGCTGCGGCGCGCCGCAAAAATCGGCTAAGCGCAAGAGGAGGTGGCACAGGACGCGCAAGCGGACTGTGACGGAGAGGGCAACCGCCCGGCGCGCCTGCGGGCCGCGCAACGTATCCAACAGAAAGGACGTATCCTACCATGACTTTTGCCTATCCCAACCAGGGCACCTGCTCCCGCATGACCAAGATCGAGCTGGCGCCCGACCACACCATCCAGTCCATCGAGGTGATGGGCGGCTGCAACGGCAACCTGAAGGGCATCGCCAGCCTGCTCAAGGGCATGAAGGCGGAGGACGCCATCGCCCGGATGGAGGGCGTCACCTGCGGCCCCAAGCCCACCAGCTGCCCCGACCAGATCGCCCAGAACCTGAAAAAGGCCCTGGCCGCGATGGAAAACCAGTAAACAGAAAAAACGGCCGGCGGCTCCTGTCCCGAAAGGATGGGGGCCGCCGGTTTATGTGTCCCGTCCATCCGCGCAGGTCGGCTGGACGGGACTTTTTAACAGTCTGTGCGGGGGAAGGTCAAGGTTTGTGCTGTTCTTCGCGGTGCCGACGGATGTCGTCGAGCATGGTCTGGTAGCGGTCCATGAGTTTGCCTCCCTTGCGCTGCCACTTCCAGGCAAAGAAGGCCGTCCAGACTAGGAAGAAAGAGAGGGCCAGCGGCAGGGCCCAGACGAAGCCACCTGCCCGCAGCAACATATAGTCCACACAGCCGGTCAAGATATCTGCTACGAGATAGAGCCAGAGGAAAAACTGTTCCGCTTTTTCCGCTGGGAAGGTGAGGAAAAAGTCATCCCAAGCCTCGGCGCGAAAGCGGAGCTGCCGGCCTTTGAACCAAGACGCAGCCAGGAACAGCCCCACAAACACCAGCGATGACAGGGCATAATGGACAAAGAACAGGACAGCAAGATGGACAAGACGCATGGAGGAACCTCTCTGGATGATATTTGTGACAGATTATATGACTATTTCACTCTAGCACAGCGGGCGGAGGGGTTCAAGACGGAAATTGTAACATTTTCCTGAACAGAAGGGCCGCCGGTTTGTTTGCGCGCTTTGACAAAAACAGCTGATTTTTTCCCGCCGCGGGGGACTATACTGTAGGTGTTGAGAGCATCGGCGCATACGCCGGGAATGGAGCAGGCAATGGGAATTTTGGATCGTTTCAGCGCAGGATGGGGCAAGGGCTTTTCGCGGGAGGCGGGCCGGGTGCTGGAGGGCGCGGTGGAGCTGGCCGGCAACTACGGCTGCGACCGCGCCGACACCGGCCACCTGCTGCTGGCCATTTTGCAGCAGGACCACGGGCCCGCGGGGCGTTTCCTGGCCGGCAAGGACATCCGGGAGCAGGAGGTGCGCCGCCGCCTGGCCGAGGGCCGCCAGGGCCTGCCCCGCCGCCTGCGCCGCCAGGACCTGGCCCCCGAGCTGCGCCGCGCCATCGACTACGCCCTGATCGACGCCCAAAACGCCCGCCAGCCCCGGGCCGAGCCCGAGCACCTGCTGTGCGCCATCCTGGAGGACGGCGGCTGCACCGCCGGGGTGCTGCTGGCCTCGATGGGCCTGCAGCTGAGCGAGGCGGTGCGGGAGTGCCGCCAGATGTCCGGCCAGCTCACCCTGCCCGCCCAGCCCCGGGCCAGCGCCGCCGCGCCCCGGGGCAGCCGCCCCAGCGACAAATACTGCCGCGACCTGACCCGCCGCGCCGCCGACGGCGAGCTGGACCCCGTCTTTTGCCGCGACAAGGAGCTGGACCGGATGATCGAGATCCTCTGCCGCCGCCAGAAAAACAACCCCTGCCTGGTGGGCGAGCCCGGCGTGGGCAAGACCGCCCTGGCCGAGGGCCTGGCCCAGCGCATCGCCGCCGGGCAGGTGCCCCGGGCCCTCAAGGGCCGGCGGCTGCTGGCGCTGGATATGGCCAGCCTGGTGGCCGGCACCAAGTACCGCGGCGACTTTGAAGAGCGGCTCAAAAGCCTGCTGGAAGAGCTGGTGCGGGACGGCGGGGTGATCCTGTTCGTGGACGAGTTCCACACCATCGTGGGGGCCGGCGCGGCCGAGGGCGCCATCGACGCCGCCAACATCCTCAAGCCGGTGCTGGCCCGGGGCGAGCTGCAGATGATCGGCGCCACCACCAACCAGGAGTTCCGCTCCCATATCCAGAAAGACCCCGCCCTCGAGCGGCGCTTTGGCCGGGTGCAGATCGACGAGCCCACCCCCGAGCAGGCCCGGGGCATCCTCGAGGGGCTGGCCCCCCGCTACGAGCGGTACCACGGGGTGCTGATCCCGCCCGAGGCCCTGGACGACGCGGTGGAGCTGTCGGTGCGGTATCTGCCGGGGCGCTGCCTGCCCGACAAGGCCATCGACCTGATGGACGAGGCCTGCGCCGCCGCCCGCATCCGCGCCGAAAAAGAGGGCCGCACCGCCCCCGCCCTGGCCCGGGAGGACATGGCCCGGGTGGTGGCCCGCGCCAGCGGCATCCCCGCCGAGCGGGTGGGCGAGGCCGAGCGGGAGCGCCTGGCCCTGCTGGAATGCCGCCTGGCCCAGGAGGTGGTGGGCCAGGACAAGGCCGTGGCCGCCGTAGCCGCCGCCATCCGCCGCAGCCGCACCGGCCTGGGGGAGCCGGGCCGCCCCATCGGGGCGCTGCTGTTCTTGGGCCCCACCGGCGTGGGCAAGACCGCCCTTTCGAAGGCGCTGGCCCGCAGCTGGTTTGGCAGCGGCAAGGCCCTGCTCAAGTTCGATATGTCCGAGTACCAGGAGGCCCACACCGTGGCCCGGCTGCTGGGCGCGCCCCCGGGGTATCTGGGCCACGACGAGGGCGGCCAGCTGACCGAGGCGGTCCGCCGCCGGCCCTACAGCGTGGTGCTCTTTGACGAGATCGAAAAGGCCCACCCCGACATCCAGAACATCCTCCTGCAGCTTTTGGAGGACGGCTGCCTCACCGACGCCGCCGGCCGCAAGGCGGACTTCACCAACACCATCGTCCTCCTGACGGCCAACCTTGGCGCGCGCTTCCTGGCCGGGCAGGCCGCGCCCCTGGGCTTTGCCGCCGGGCAGGAGGCCGTGTTTGAAAAGCAGGCCCAGCAGGCCGTCGCCGAGGCGCGCAGCTTTTTCCGCCCCGAGCTGCTGGGCCGCCTGGACGACACGATCGTGTTCCGCCCCCTGGGGCCCGAGAGCCTTTCGGCCATTGCCGACCGGCTGCTGGGCCAGCTGGAGCAGCGGGCCGCCCGCAGCGGCTACACCCTGACCCACACCCCCAAGGTCTGCCGGGCCCTCGCGGCCAAAGCCGCCAGCCCCTACGGCGCGCGGGAGCTGCGCCGCCAGGTGGACCGGGCGGTGGAGCAGGCCCTGGCCGACCGCATCGCCTCGGGCACGGCCCGCCCCGGCGCCCACTACACCGCCGACTGTTCCGCCGACGGCAGCGTGCTGCTGATCGCGGACGACACGGCCACCGTCTGACGTCTAAGAAAATGCCCCGCCGTTCCGTTGCAGGAATCGCGGGGCGTTTTGTGGTTCATTTCAGTTTCAGGGGCACGATAACGAGGCGGTACCACAGGTAGGGGACCATGTTCCAGATCATCCACACTTCCATCAGCAGGTAGTGGGGCAGGTCCCGCAGGCGGAAAGGCCGCTTGCCTAGCCGCCCCTCCCGCAAAATGGCGAAGGCCTCGCGCATCCCGGCGTCCCACGCCTCGCCGAAGCCCTGCCGGTGGAACTTGTAGCACTTGAGCAGGTACCCCGCCAGCAGGGGCAGGGCGTTGACCAGCAGCATGAGGGCGGGCTGGTTTTTCAGGGGCAGCAGGATGCTGTTGCGGCCGCTCTGGCGGCTCTTGAAGGCGTTGTACCGCACCGCGCCGGTGCTGGCCCCGCAGATGTGGTAGCAGCGGGCGGCCGGGCAGAGCACGCACTTGTAGCCGGCGTTGTTGGCCCGCCAGCTCAGGTCCACGTCCTCGAAATAGGCAAAGAAGTTCTCGTCAAACAGGCCGATCTCGTCCAAAATGCGCTTGCGGTAGAGCGCCGCCCCCCCGCACGCCGAGAAGATGCGCTTTTGCTTTGTGTAGCGGCTGGCCCGGCGGCCGTCGCCGGTCTTGCAGGCAAAGCCCATCCAGGTCACATAGTCCCCGGCGTCGTCGGCCAGCTCCCGCTCAAAGTGGCGGATCATCAGGCTCTGCACCGCGAAGATCCGCTCGTCGCGGTCGGCGGCGCGGACCAGCTGCTCCAGCCAGTCCGGCTCGGCGAAGGCATCGTTGTTGAACAGGACCACATACTCGCTGTCGGCCAGGGCGATGCCCTGGTTGACCGCGTGGGAAAAGCCGGTGTTTGCGCCGTTTTCGATCAGGGTGAAGTTGGGCCGGCTGCAATAGCTGCGGGCCTGCTCGAGGCTCTCGTCGGTGGAGCCGTTGTCCACCACGATGAGCCGGAAGTCCTGCATGGTCTGGGCATAGACCGACTCGATGGAGTCTTTCAGCCAGCCCTTGCCGTTGATGTTGGGGATGATGATGGTCGCTTTCATAGCTGCTCCTGCCTTTGCTGGTTGTGACACTGGCAGTAGTATACCATATTTCGCCACAAAAAAACAGCCCGCCAGGCTGCAAAACCTGCGGGCTGCAACGTGCGTTTAAGCTGCCAGGGCCTCCTGGATGGCGGTCAGGATGGCGTCCGAGTCCTCGCAGCAGACCAGCACCACCTCGCCGGTGGGGAGGGTGGTGACGGCGGCGGCCTTGGCGATCTCGTACTGGTCGGCCAGGTAGTTCTCCATCGCCAGCTGCTGGCTGGTGACGTAGTTTTCCAGCGCGGCCTGGACGTCCTCGGCCTTGCCCTCGGCGGGCTGGACGATGGCCACGCCGTAGCTGCGGACGTTCAGGGTGGACACCGACGCGGCAAACCGCTCATAGTCCCCCTCCTGCAGCCCCAGCATGGGCAGGATGAAGTTGTCGGCCTGGGCCTTGAGGTCCTCCTCCGACAGGTCGGCGACGGGGCCGTCCATGGCGGTGAGGTTGCCCTCCGCGTCCGAAGAGAGGATCAGCATGGCCTCGTTGTACTCGTCGGTGCGGGCGTCGTGGATGATCTGGGCGTAGTCCTTGGGCTCGGCCGCGCCCGAAGCGGCGTCTTTGCTCCCGCAGCCCACCAGGGCGAGCAGGGCCAGGGAGGCGGCGGCAGCGGCGGTCAAAATCTGTTTCATGTTCATGGAAGGGCAGTTCCTTTCTTTTATCATTCCAAAATCAAGATGCGGGCGTCTGCTCACAGGATGGGCCGCGTCGGGCCTTTTTATGCGTCCTGTGCGGCGCCGTCATACTCAATACGAATGGCCCCGCCCCGAAATTGCGACCCCCGCCCCAAAACCCGACGGTATTTCCCGGGGAACGGGCGACAAAAAACACCCCATCCGGGCAGGGAGGGGGTGGTAAAACCGAAGGGATAAGGAGGCCCGTAAGGCGCGCGGCGTTACAGCTGCAGCGAGTCCAGCGGGCCGTGGTCCACCGGGGTGGACAGGATGATCTGGGTGCAGGTGCTGCCCAGCTTCTGGAACTGGAGGATCAGCTGCTCCAGCTGCATCATGCTGCCGCAGCTGACCTTGATCAGGAAGGTGTATTCGCCGGTGACGTGGTAGCACTGCATCACTTCCTTGCTGTTCTGCAGCAGGGTCAGCAGGCCCTCCCGCTCGGACGGGGCCACCGACAGGCTGATCAGGGCATCCACGTACAGCCGGCCGGCCGGGCGCTTGAGCACCACGGTGTAGCCGCCGATGATGCCGTCCGCTTCCAGCCTGTGGATGCGGCTGGAAACAGCGGGGCTGGTCAGGGAGACGTGCTCGGCGATCTCCTTGACGGGCATCCGCGCGTTCTGTGCCAGAAGGGAGAGGATCTTGCGGTCCAAATCATCCATAGTAGGGTTACCTCCAATGCTCTATTTCCGGTGAAATAGATAAAATTTTCTTTTAATAAAGTTTTCAGTTGTAAAAAATCACAAAACTGGTCCATAACAGTCGAGCAGCTTGCTTTGGGTTTAATTATATAAAGTTTTGCCTCAAATGTAAAGTGAAATGATAAGGCAATTTGAAAATTTACAATTTGACAATAAATCAAATTTGGGTATAATACAAATCACAGGACGGCGCTGCACACACAGCGGCCCGCCAGTCAAGTTGAGATTTACTGCTTTATATACTTTCCCACCCCTCTATACACAAAAACCCGCTGCCAGGCGGGTTTTTGTGTTTTCGGAAGGCGGGTTGCGGTGCCCTGTATTTTCTGCGCGCCAAGTGTGGCGCTTGAAAATAGCAGACCGCGGCCCCAGCGCCGCCTCCCTGCCTCGTCCACAGGACGCGGTCGGCGGCCCTGCCCGCTGCCAGGCGGGTTTTTGTGTTTTCGGAAGGCGGGTTGCTTGACATTCCCGCCTGCCTGCTGTATACTAAACATAGAAAGGGTGCTGCCGGACAAACGGTAGTCCCCCTGGTCCGGTTAGAGAAGTAACCGCACGCCTTGGGAAGCTAGAGCGGTTACTTCTTTTTATTGTTTACGGTTCCTCTCGGCTTCGATCAGTCGGAGGACTACGTCAATAACAGCGACGATTAAGATACCTGTCTGGATCAGATCAGAGTATGTAACCATGGCCAGTCCCCCTTTCCCATACGGTCAGGGGAGCAAAGAAGTGCCTCTGACCGCACAAAGTCGGGCCAGAGGGGGCAACCGCTTGCCGTTTATCGACAACACCCAACCAAATCATATCATATCCGCCTGTAAATGACAAGGGCCCCTGTCCGAACGGACGGGGGCTTTTGCCGTCTCCAGACCAGCAAAAAACACCCCCTCCGGGCGGGAAGGGGGTGAGAAGTGAAGGGGGTGCAAGGCCCGTCGGGCTGCACTCAGAGCATATAGGGCTCGAAGAGGTGCAGCTCCTCCCGCTTGGCGATGGCTTCCAGGTAGAGGCCGTCGGGGCGGTACTCCTCGGCCTGGACGCTGCCGCGGTCCCGCAGGGGGGCCGCCAGGCCCAGGGCGTCGTAGGGCAGCAGCACCTTGATGGGGCGCACACGGTCGGCCAGCAGCTGGTCCAGGCGGGCCAGCAGGCGGTCCAGGCCCAGGCCCGTCCGGGCGCTGGTGAGCAGGACGGCCGGGTCGAAGGCGGCCGCGCCGGGCTTGTCGCACTTGTTGTAGACGGTGATGCGGGGGATGCCGGCGCAGTCCAGGCCGTCCAGCACCTGGGCGGTGACTGCGAGCTGCTCTTCCCGCTGGGGGTCGGAGGCGTCCGCCACCTGGACGATGACGTCCGACCAGGCGGCCTCCTCCAGGGTGCTCTTGAAGGCGTCCACCAGGTGGTGGGGCAGCCGGGAGACAAAGCCCACCGTGTCCACCAGCAGCACCGCCATGCCGCTGGGCAGCAGCAGCTTGCGGCTGGTGGGGTCCAGGGTGGCGAACAGCATGTCCGCTTCGGCCACGCTGGGGCCGCACAGCGCGTTCATCAGGCTGGACTTGCCCACGTTGGTGTAGCCCACCAGGCTGACCACCGGCATCCCGGTCTTGGCGCGGGCGCGGCGGCTCTCGCCCCGGCGCTTTTCCAGCTCGGCCAGGCGGGCGGCCAGGGTGTCGATGCGGGCGTGGATGTGGCGGCGGTCCAGCTCCAGCTTGGTCTCGCCGGCGCCACGGCGCGCGCCGGCCCCGCCGCCTCCGCCGCCGCCCTGGCGGCTCAGGCTTTCGCCCATGCCCTGCAGCCGGGGCAGGCGGTAGCGCAGGAGGGCCAGCTCGGTCTGCAGCTTGCCCTCGTTGGTCACGGCACGGCTGCGGAAGATCTCCAAAATCAGCATGGTGCGGTCGATCACCTCGACGCCCACCGCCGCCGCGATGTTCCGCAGCTGGCTGCCGGTCAGCTCGCCGTCAAACACGGCGCATTGGGCCCCCAGCTGCTCGGCGGCCCGGCGCGCTTCTTCCAGTTTGCCGCTGCCCAGCACGGTGCCCGTCTCGGGGGTGGAGCGCTTTTGCACCACCTGGCCCACCGCCTGCATGTGGTTGGCCTCGCACAGGGCGGCCAGCTCCTGCAGGCTGCGCTCGCCGTCAAAGGCCCCCTGGTCCAGGGCCAGCAGCAGGGTGGGGGTGGGGGGCGTTTCCACCAAAATATCGTATAATTCGCTCAAAGTGTGTCCTTTCTCGCCTGCCAGGCGTCCCGCGTCAAAAGATAGGTATGGCAGGGCACCGGCGTGCCGTCAAATTTGTGGTAGGTGTCGTCGTGGTGGTAGACAAAGCCCGCCTTCTGCATCACCGCGCCGCTGGCGGAGTTGCCCACCGCGTGGCAGCAGGCCAGCCATGTGCTGTCGGTCCGGGTGAACCAGTAGTCCACCACCGCCTGCAGCGCCTCGGTCATGAAGCCTTTGCCCCACCAGGCGCGGCCGATGCAGTAGCCCGGCTCCCACACCCCCTGCGAGGTGTCAAAGCCCAGACTGCGCCAGGTTTCGGCGGCCCCGGGCTCGCCCATCCGGTCGTCGCAAAAGCTCATCGAGCCGAACACCTCGCCGGTGGCCTTGTCCACCAGGCACCACTGGTAGTAGTCGGGGTTTGGGTACAGCTCGTCCCAGGCCGTCAGCAGGGCGAAGGTCTCGGTTTCGTCCTTGTGGGGCTCCCACCGCAGAAAGCGGGTGACGGCGGGGTCGCTGGCCCAGCTGCGGTACATGGCCGGGGCGTCCGCCGGGGCAAGGCGGCGGAGAAGCAGCCGGGGCGTTTCGATCTCTTGTGTGCCGGCATGGCGCATGGTGCATTCCTCCCTCTCATGGTGTGGAGACAAATATAGCATATATGCGCCTTTTATGCAAGAGCCGCTTGACATTCGGCCCGAAACCGCTAAACTGGTACCAGAGTAAAAGGGAAGGGAAGTACCACCATGCGAAACGCGCGCGACATTCTTGCACAGCGGGTCCTGCTGTTTGACGGCGGGATGGGCACCTATTACAAAGGCCGGCCGGGCCAGGAGTGCGAACAGGCCAGCCTCACCGACCCGGAGGGGGTGCGGGCGGTCCACCGGGAATACCTCGAGGCCGGGGCCGAGGCGATCAAGACCAACACCTTCAGCCTGCCCCGGATGGCGGCGGCCCATGTCCCCGGCTGGCAGCAGCTGGCCCGGGCCGCCTGGGCGCTGGCCTGCGAGGCGGCGGGGGAGGCGGCGGCCGTCTTTGCCGACCTGGGCCCCGCCCCCGACACCGAAGCCGCCCCCGCCGCCCGGGCCTACCGGGAGGCGGCGGATGTGTTCCTGGAGCTGGGGGCGGAGAACTTCCTGTTCGAGACCCTGAGCACCGACACCGGCGTGGCCGAGACGGCCGCCTACATCAAGAGCCGGCGGCCGGGGGCGTTCGTTCTGGCGTCCTTTGCCTCCCTGCCCGACGGCTACACCCGGGAGGGGGTGCCGGTGCGGGCGCTGGCCGCCCGGATGGCCGCCTGCGGCGCGGTGGACGCGGTGGGCCTGAACTGCCTGCTGGCCCCGGGGGCCATGGCCTCGGTGCTGCCGGCCCTGGCGGGGTGCGGCCTGCCGGCGGCCGCCATGCCCAACGGCGGCTACCCTCTGGTGGCCCGGGACCGCGTGGTCTACCAGGGCAAGCCCGACTACTTTGCCCGGGAGATGTGCCGCATCCGGCAGGCGGGGGCGGCGATCCTGGGCGGGTGCTGCGGCACCACCCCCGCCCACATCCGGGCCCTGCGCCAGGCGCTGGAACACACGCCGATGCCCATCCCGGGGCCGGCCCCTGCGCCAAAGGCCGGCCCGGACCGGGCGGCCCCTGCGCCGGCCGACCTTTTCCTACGCAAGCTGGCGGAGGGGAAAAAGGTGATCGCCGTGGAGCTGGACAGCCCCAAAGACGCCGACCTGACCGGCTACATGGACGGCGCGCGGCGGCTGCAGCGGGCCGGGGTGGACGCGGTGACCATCGCGGACTGCCCCATCGCACGGGCGCGGGTGGACGCGGCCCTGACGGCCTGCAAGCTGCGCCGGGAGCTGGGGCTGGTGGCCCTGCCCCACATGACCTGCCGGGACCGCAACCTGAACGCCGCCAAGGCCCTGCTGCTGGGGCTGTACGCCGAGGGGGTGCGGGAGGTGCTGGCCATCACCGGCGACCCCATCCCCACCGCCGAGCGGGACGAGGTGAAAAACGTCTATCAGTTCAATTCCCGCAAGCTGGCGGGGTACATCCACGCCCTGGCGGCCCCCGGCGGGGCCCTGCCCGGCATGACGGTGTTCGGCGCGCTGAACCTGAACGCCCGCAACTTTGACGTCGAGCTGCGCCGCGCCCGCGAAAAGGCCGAAAACGGGATGGCCGGCTTTTTGACCCAGCCCATCCTCTCCCGGCAGGCGCTGGCAAACCTGGCCGCCGCCCGCAGCGCCCTGCCCGGCGCCAAACTGCTGGCGGGCATCCTGCCGGTGGTCAGCCACCGCAACGCCCTCTTTATGGAAAACGAGGTCAACGGCATCCACATCGACGAGGACATCATCCGGCGCTACGAGGGGGCCGGCCGGGCCGAGGGCGAGGCGCTGGGGCTGGAAATTTCCCTGGCTGCGGCCAAAGCCGCCGCGCCCTATGCCGACGGCTTTTACCTGATGACCCCCTTCAACCGGGTGGAGCTGATGGAACGGCTGATCGCCGCCCTGCGGCGGGAGCTGGCGCTGTGACCGCCCTGTAAAACAAGACCCGCCGCGCCCTTTGCCCGGATGCGGCGGTTGGTCGGACTTGACAAGTATGTAATGACTAACTATAATGGAACCATCCCGGAGCGCCTGCACGCGGGCCGCTCCCTGCCGGCAGAAGGCGGGGGCGGCCCTCTGGCGGGCGGACGCAGGGCGCGGCGCCGGGGACGCCGGCCCACAGAATGGAATAGAGTGGGGAGGAGGGGCCAAACAACGGAACAAGCGAGGTTTTGACAATGACAACACAGATCGTCTGGGGGCTGCTGCTCCCGTTTATGGGCACGGTGCTGGGCGCGGGGTGCGTGTTCTTTCTGCGGCGGCAGCTGCGCCGCAGCGTGCAGCGGGTGCTGGCCGGCTTTGCCGCCGGGGTCATGGTGGCGGCGTCGGTGTGGAGCCTGCTGATCCCCGCCCTGGAGCAGGCCGGGGCCGCCGGGATGGGGGCGTGGGCCTTTGTGCCGGCGGCGGGCGGGTTCTGGGCGGGGGTGCTGTTCCTGCTTTTGCTGGACCACCTGATCCCCCACCTGCACCAGAACGCACGCCGGCCCGAGGGGCCGCCCGCGCGGCTGCCCCGCATCACCATGATGCTGCTGGCCGTCACCCTCCACAACATCCCCGAGGGGATGGCGGTGGGGGTGGTCTACGCCGGGATGCTCACCGGCGGGGCCGGCATCTCGGCGGCGGGGGCGCTGGCCCTGTCGCTGGGCATCGCCATCCAGAACTTCCCCGAGGGGGCCATCGTCTCCCTGCCCCTGCGGGCGGAGGGGGCGTCCCGGCGGCGCGCCTTTGCCGGCGGGGCGGCCTCGGGGGTGGTGGAGCCGCTGGCGGCCCTGTTTACCCTGCTGGCGGCCGAGCTGGTGACGCCGGCGCTGCCCTGGCTGCTGGCCTTTGCCGCGGGGGCCATGCTGTATGTGGTGGTGGAAGAGCTGATCCCCGAGATGGCCGAGGGCGAGCACTCGGACGCGGGGCCCCTGGCCTTTGCCCTGGGCTTTACCCTCATGATGGTTTTGGACGTGGCGCTGGGCTGACCCGCGCAGAACAGGAGGGAACGATGTACAAGACGACGGCAAAGATCGACGGCATGGCCTGCAGCATGTGCGAGGCCCATGTCAACGACACGGTCCGGCGGGCGTTCCGGGTGAGGAAGGTGACCTCCTCCCACAAAAAGGGGGAGTGCGTCATCCTCGCGGAGGAGCCGCTGGGCCAGGCGGAGCTGGCCGCCGCCCTGGACCCCACCGGGTACCGGGTGCTCTCGGCCGAAAGCGAGCCCTGCCGGAAGAAGGGCCTGTTCGGATTTTGAACGCATAAAGAAAAAGTCCCGTCCAGCCGACATGTGCGGATGGACGGGACACATACAGGGAAATGGAGCGCTGAGAGTGTGCGAGGCCGCAAGGCCGAGTGCGCGGTTCAGCGCTTCATTTTGTCGAAAAGGGGGATACCAGGGGGGAAGGATTTCTGACCTGCGCAGCAGGCAGAAATGGGTCCCCCCTGGAGCGTGGCGCTTTTGCGACACGCTTTCAGGCGGTGCGGCCGGTGAGGGCGCCCAGCAGGGCAAACAGGGCGAACACACCCAGGTCCACCGCCACGATGGTGGAGCCCACCGGGGTGCCGGCCAGGATGGAGATCAGGATGCCGGCGGCGGCCCCCGTCACCGACACGGCGGCGGAGCAGAGGGTGACGGCCCGGAAGCTCTTGAACAGGCGCATGGCCGACAGCGCCGGGAACACGATGAGGGCCGAGATGAGCAGCGAGCCCACCAGGTTCATGGCCAGGACGATGATGACCGCGATGACCACCGCGATCAGCAGGCTGTAGCGCCCGGAGGGCAGGCCGGTGGCGGTGGCAAAGGCCTCGTCGAAGGTGACGGCGAAGATGCGGTTGTAGAACACAACGAACAGCGCGATGACCGCCGCCGACAGCACCACGCACAGCCAGACCTCCGCCTGGGTGAGGGTGAGGATGGAGGTGGAGCCGAACAGGGTGCTGCACACGTCCCCGGACAGGTTGGTGCTGGTGGAAAACAGGTGCATCAGCAGGTAGCCCACCGCCAGGGTGCCCACCGAGAGCACCGCGATGGCCGCGTCGCCCTGCAGGCGGGCCCGCTGGCCCCCCCGCAGCAGCAGGATGGCCGCCGCCACCGTGACCGGCAGCACCAGCAGCATCTCGTCGGTGAGCTGGAGCACCGAGGCGATGGCCAGCGCCCCGAAGGCCACGTGGGACAGGCCGTCGCCGATGAAGGAGAACCGCTTGAGCACCAGCGTGACCCCGAACAGGGAGGCGCACAGGGCGATGAGCACCCCCACCACCAGCGCATAGCGCACAAAGGGGAAGGTGAAGTAGTATTGCAAGGTCTCGAGGGCTGTCACGGGTGGTCACCGCCTTTCCGGGAGTCGTCGTGGAGGGCGCGGGGGGCGAACATCTGCCCCACCGGGCTGTCGAGGTAGGCCGCCGCCGTGCCGAAGAACAGCCGCTGGCCCTCCCCGATGTGGAGGATATGGCTGGCGTACCGCACCGCGGCGGCGATGTCGTGGCTGATCATGATGACGGTGATGCCGTCGGCGCGGTTGAGCCCGGCCACCAGGTCGTAGAGCTCGGCGGTGGCTTTGGGGTCCAGGCCGGCCACCGGCTCGTCCAAAAGCAGCAGCTTGCGGGTGGCGCACAGGGCCCGCGCCAGCAGCACGCGCTGCTGCTGGCCCCCGGACAGCTCCCGGTAGCACCGGCGGGCCAGGGGGGCGATGCCCAGCCGCTCCATGTTGCGGGCGGCCAGGGCTTTTTCGTCCCGGGAGTAGAAGGGGCGCAGCCCGCACCGGGCCAGGCACCCCGACAGCACCACCTCCTGCACGCTGGCGGGGAAGTCCCGCTGCAGGGGGGTCTGCTGGGGCAGGTAGCCCACTTCGTTGGGGCGCAGGCCGTCCCCCCGCCGGATGTGCCCCGCCAGGGGGGCCCGCAGGCCCAGCAGGGTCTTCATCAGGGTGGACTTGCCCGAGCCGTTCTCGCCCACGATGCACAGGTAGTCCCCCTGCTCCACCGTGAAGGAGAGGTGTTCGGCCACCGGGGTGTTCTCGTACCCCAGGGTCAGGTCTTGACAGGTGATCAGGGCCATGGGATGCCTCCTCAAGCCAGCGCTTGCTTCAACACGTCCAGGTTGGACGCCATGATCGAAAGATACGTCGCGCCGGCGCGCACGTCCTCGCTGCTGACCCCCTGCATCGAGTCCAGGGTCAGCACCGCCGCGCCGTTGCCGGCGTTCTGGGCGATGGTTTGGGCCACACGGTGGTCCGAGTGGTCGATGGCCAGCACCGCGGGCAGGTCCAGCTCCTGCACCTTGCCCGCCAGAAAGGCCACCGTCTCGAAGCTGGCCTCGGTCTCGGCCGAGCAGCCGGGGAACGCCGCGTAGTAGTCCAGGCCGTAGTCCTCCACCAGGTACCGGAAGGGGAAGCGGTCCCCAAACAGCAGGGTGCGGACCGGCGCGGCGTCCACCGCGGCCTGGTATGCGGCGTCGAGGGCGGCCAGCTGCCCGCCGTAGGCGGCGGCGTTGGCGGCAAAGTCCTCCGCGTGGGCGGGGTCCATCCGGCCCATCGCATCCGCGATGGCATCGGTGAGCAGCTGCGCGTTGCGCAGGGAGAGCCAGATGTGCTCGTCGTATTCGGCTTCGGCGTGGGCGTGGCCGTCGTGGTCCTCATGGGCGGCCTGCATGCCCTCGGTCAGCTCTTCCAGCCGGGCGGCGCTGCCCAGCACGTCCAGCAGGCTGAGCACCTCCATGTCCTGGTTGACGGCCTCCTGCAGGGCGTCGTCCACCCAGCTGTCCGACGTGCCGCCCACGTACAGGAACAGATCGCAGGAGGACACCAGCAGCATATCGGCGGCGGTGGGCTGGTAGCTGTGCATATCCACCCCGGTGTCCTGCAGCCAGACCAGCTCGATGCCGGGCGTCTGGCCCAGCACCTGCCGGGCCCAGTCGTAAAGGGGGAAGGTGGTGGCCACCACCCGCAGCTCCGCTTCGCCGCCCGTGCCGGGGGCCGAGGCCGCGCCGGCGTCCTCCGGGCGGGGGTGGGACGGGCTGCACCCGGCCAGCAGGGCCAGGGCCGCGAAGGCCGCCGCCAGGGCGGCCAGGATGCGTTTGCAATGGTTCATAGTACCTCCGTGCGGGGGCATCCCCCGCGCAAAATGAGCGGCAGGCCGCCCTTTGCGAGCCGCCCGCCGCGAAATTGCAACTTGACTGCAAATTATTATACACACCGGGCGGGGGGTTGTCAATACCCGGCGGGGGGCTTCTTCTTGCGCTGCGGCGGGCCTTCTGTCGCTCCGCTGGGCCAGAGGGGGAGGGAGGGGGTTTCGATTCCCCCTCCCTACCCCCTCTGGACACCCTACCCACCCCTAAACGACCAGGGGATGTCCCCCTGGACCCAAATGCGGAAGGTCGCTCCGGGCGTCTGGCTGAAAAAGCTCTTTACTGCGCGTCAGATGTATTGCGCATCGCTTTTTCCGGGCGCCATCCGCCCTGCGCTCCGATTGTGTATGCGCGCCCT
>DXBJ01000022.1 GCA_019116585.1 Candidatus Faecalibacterium gallistercoris
GATTGCCCAAAGCCTGACAAATTACCTAAACGAAGTGGAGGAACGTACCCTATGAGATTCTACTCTTATCCCTATAAAGAAATTTCCATCAACAGCGCCTTCCTGGAGATCCCCGCTGAGTACCAGCGCAAGCTGCAGATGGGCAAGGTCAAGCAGATGGTGGCCGAGTTCAACGGCATCATCGTCAATCCGCCCAAGGTCAGCTATCGGGACGGGCGCTACATCGTGATCGACGGCCAACACACCATCGTGGGCCTCAAGACCCTCAACGGCGGCAATGACTTGCCCATCCTCTGCCGGGTCTACGTTGGTCTGACCAAAGAGGAAGAAGCTCTCGTGTTTGCTCAGCAGACTGGCGCATCCACTCCCCTTTCTGCGGGCGCGAAGCTCCGGGCCAAGCTGGTGGGTCAGGACGCCGAATCCCACGCTTTCCTGGCCGCCACCGAGGCGGCGGGGCTGCAGCTGGGTACCGATCATGTCCGGGCCAACCGCAAAATCATCTGCGTCAGCACCGCCCTCAAAGAGTTCCGGCAGTACGGCCCGGACATCTACACCGAGGGCCTGCGGGCCATTGCCGAAGCCTGGGACGGCGACCCCGATTCCCTGCGGCCGGGCATCATCCAGGGCGTGATGCGCTTCATCGCCCTCTATAAGGATGAATACAAATATGATCGTCTGGTCAAACGACTGGCCACCGTCTACCCCATGAAGCTGGTCCGCGACGCCGACGCCATGAGCGGCGCGGCATCTTACCGGTACATGATGCAGGTCCTGAAGCTGTACAACGGGTGCAGCAAAAAGAATATGCTGCCGGTGAAGTTCTGACAAGTGTGATGGGAGGTAGCGCCATGTTTGAAAATCCTGTTTTGAAAGAAGAGTCTGTTATCCAGGTGGAGGAGGTGGTGCTGCCCCAGATCGTCAGCATCAAGCAGGCCAGCCAGCGGATGGGGCTGCCTGTTTACTACGTTCGCCGCCTGTGCAAAGAGGTGCCGGGGATGGCGTTCCAGTCCGGCGTCAAGTGGTATGTCAACCTTGGAAAAATGGCGGAATATTTCAACAACGGAACGACCTCTGCCTGATTTGTCAAGGATGCCGGCGCGGTTGGCGACATCCTAAAAATTTACGCTGCAACATGCTATACTCACCATGACAGAAGAAAGGAGGTTACGAGTATGGCTTCTGTAAAACTGATCGAACCCAAGAAAAAGCCCAAGTATTTCCAGCTCACCGCCATTGTCATGGTGAATGGAAAATCGGAGCGGCGCTATGGCCGCTTTGACTTTGACCCTACCGAGCTGAAAACGGCCCGCCAGCGCCTGGCAGCGGCGAATGCGGCGGCGGTGGAGTTTGAGCGGGAGCAGCAGGCCAAGATCGACCGCGAAATGGCAGGCGGCAATAAAACTTTTGAGCAGGTGGCGCTGGAATACATTGACTCCAACCGTTCTCTGTTGGAGCCGTCCGCCCGCCTGAAAGGCGATGCTGAACAGCACCGGAATAAGGCGAATACGACCCGTAATAAAGATAGCTACCTCAACAAAATCAAATGTTATCCCCAGTTCGCACAAAAACCAATCGGCACCATCACCAAGAAGGATTGCGACCAGGTCCTCCATCTGTTGGAGAAAGGATGCACCCGGGTCTACCAGCGTGCGACGCTGAAACCGGGGGCCAAGGTGTACAAGACTATGTCCTGCCCCAAGATCGCAGAATTTTGCACCATCGGAGAAGAAACGGTGGAAAAGTCCTTCCGCGGAGAAAGCGTCTCGCTGGATTCCGCCCAGCAGATCGCAAAATCTCTGGGACAAGAGGTTGAGACCCTCTTTGATGTGGAGACGGATGAGCGGCCTGTCACCCAAAAAACCATGCGGGAATACGTCCTGTTTATCCGTGCCGTGATCAACTACGCCAACGAGAACTACAACGTAGACGCCAAGCCGCCCCAGATACGGGCCTGCGGTAAGAAAGGAAAGAGCGTGGACTGCCTGCATAAAGACGAGGTGGAGCGCCTGCAGCAAACGCTAAAAGAGTGCTCCCTGCTGGAGCGGGCGATCATTCTGTCTTTGCTGAATACCGGCGTCCGCCGCAGAGAGCTGGCCGGACTGACGTGGCAGGATGTGAACTTCAAGGAGTGCACCATCCACATTTCCAAGTCTCTGCTGGTCTTTCAGAATTTCGGCTACCAGCTCACCGTAACCAAAGAGAACAATGTCCGGGATGTGGACGTTGCACCGGAATTTATGGCTTTCCTGGAGGACTACTACCGGCAGTGGAAAGCTCAGAAAAAGGTGATGGGCGCGGCCTGGCAGAAAAGCCTGGATAGAAAATCGGCCAAGTATGCTTCTTCCCTGCTGGCTCTGCGAGGGAATGACTTTGTGATCTGCAACGACCACGGCTTCCCCATCAACCCGGATAGCTACGGCAGTCTGGTGCGGCGGGTCGGCAAAAAGGCGGGCATCGAAGGGCTGCACCCCCACATGTTCCGGCACACCTTCGTCAGCATCCTGTTGTCCAACCCCAACATCGGCATCGCCACAGTGGCGGCGGAAGCGGGCCACGCCCAGCCCAGCACAACGCTGGCCATCTACACTCAGGTGTACGACCGCCGCCGCGAGGAGATACGCAAACAGATGAGCCAGGAACTGTACAGCGAATAAACAATTTCCGCCAAAAGGCAGAAAGAAAAGCACGAAACGCGATGTTTCGTGCTTTTTGGTGGGCCAGGCAGGATTCGAACCCGCGATAACCCCGTTATGAGCGGGGAGTTCTGACCGCTGAACTACTGGCCCGTATGGAGATGAAGCTGGACCTGCGAGGGCGCATTCGGATGCCCTTCGTAGGTAAAAAGTAGGTAAAAACACTTTTTTGCCGTTATGACGGCGAGAAAACGACGAATATGCGGATGTTTTGGAAGCGCCGGACGATAAGACCAAGCGGTTATGAGCCGCCAGCTCTGACCAGCTGAGCTACTGGCCCATGCGGCCTCCTGCATAAGCCTGCGGAAGGATACTATATTAGTATAGCAGATTTGCGCCCAAATGAAAAGACTTTGTGGAAACTTTGCCTCCGGAGGGGCAAAGTGTGCTATACTGGTAGCGCTTGGAGTGTGTCGGAAGGCTTCCGGGCGCCGGCCCGCGCAGCGGAAACCGGCTGAGCGCAGGGGATGCGGCGCGCAAGCGCTTTGCATCTGGCGTTTTTTGGGCAAGCGGTCCGGCAGTTTGGATTTCGCAGATACACTCCGGAGGGAGGGACCGGCTATGAGACAGAAACATCCGACAGGACAAAAGCGCCGGGCGGGCCGCGCCGGGCCGCCTTGCAGGCGACGCGGGCCGCGGGTGACCCGGCGGGCCCTGCTGCTGGGGGCCGGAGCCGCGGCGCTGGGGGCCGCCGGGCTGTGGCTGCGCCGTCTGGGCGGGCCGGGCGGAGAGGCGCCCGCCGCTCCGGATGCGGGCACGCCCCCGGCCGGCGAGTGGCGGGCGGCCTGGATCAGTTACATTGAGCTGCAGGGGATGGATTACACCTCGGCGGAGGCGTTCCGGGCCGGGGCCGCGGCCATGATGGACCGCTGCGCCGGACTGGGCCTGAACACCGTCATCGTCCAGGTGCGTCCCTTCGGGGACGCCCTTTACCCCAGCGCCCTGTTTCCCTGGAGCCACATCTGCACCGGGGTGCAGGGGGTGTCCCCCGGCTTCGACCCGCTGGACATCCTGCTGACCGAGGCCCACAGCCGGGGGCTGTCCTTTGAGGGGTGGATCAACCCCTACCGGCTCCAGGCGTCCGCCTCCTCGCCGGGGACCCTGGCGGCGGACAACCTGGCCAACACCCACCCGGACTGGGTGGCCGCGGCGGGGGGCGGGCTCTACCTCAACCCGGCCATCCCCGAGGTGGCCGCCTACGTGGTGGAAGGGGTGGCCGAGCTGGTGCGGACCTACCCGGTGGACGGGGTCCACTTCGACGACTACTTCTACCCCACCACTGACCCCGCCATCGACGCGGCCCGGTTTGCGGCCAGCGGCGCGGCCGACCTGGCCGAATGGCGGCGGCAGAACGTCACCGCCCTGGTCAAGGCCGCCCACGACGCCGTCAAGGCCGCCGACCCCACCCTGCGGTTTGGGGTCAGCCCCCAGGGCAACCCGGACAACGACATGAGCCAGCAGTACAGCGACGTCCGGGGCTGGCTGGCCGCCGGCAGCGAGGACGCGGTGGTGGATTACCTCTGCCCGCAGCTCTACTGGGGGTATGGGTACACCCTGTCCAACGGGTCGCGGCGGTTTGCCTACGAGAACATCCTGGCCGAGTGGCTGGCCATGCCCCGGGGCAGCGCGGCTTTGTACGTGGGCCTGGGGGCTTACCGGATCGGCGAGGGGGACGGCGGGTCCAACGGGGACAGCGTTTCGGGCTGGTCCACCGGGCGGGCCCTGGCGGACCAGGTGGGCACCCTGCGGGCCGCCGGCGCGGGGGGCTATGCCTTGTACCGGTACGGCTCCCTGTTCCAGAACACGGCCTGGCCCCAGCTGGCCGAGGCCGAGTGCGCCGCCCTGACCGCCGCCAACGCCCCCGACGGAGGGCGCGCGGGCTAAAACAGTTGTATGTAAGAGGAAAATGCGGTATAATAGCCCAGTGAACGAACAACACAGCGGAAGAAAACGCTTTGCCCGGAGGTTTTTATGGAACGGAAGAAAAAACGTCTGCGCCTGGCCGCCCTGCTGCTGGCCGCGGCGCTGGCCCTTGGCCTGACCGGCTGCGAGAGCCTGAAGGACAACGTGGCCAATATGCTGGGCTTTTCCAGCGCCGAGGAGGTGGACACCACCAACTGGGCCGAAGCCACCACCGACCCCATCATGCTGCCCGATGGCACCGACGCCACCGCCCAGTGGACCAACGTGGTGGCCAACGGCACCCTGTACGGGGTGTACAACGGCATCTGGACCCGGAACACCGGCTATTTCCAGGTGTCGGGGGACAGCCTGACCATCACCGCCTGCGGCACCGCCGAGGGCGTCCAGGAGTACAAGATCGCCCTGTGGAAAAAGGTGGACGGCGGGGCCCAGTATGTGGACGGCTCCACCGGCTACATCCACACCGACGGCTCCAACTACCGGTTCACCATCGGCGGGCTGGACCCGGCGGCCCAGTACCGCCTGACCATCTCTTATGACTCCAGCCGGTACTATCTCTATGGAATGTTCAAAGCGGAGGGGATCGTAGGATGAAAACACAAACCAGAAACACCCTGCTGCTGGTGCTCTGCGCCCTGATCTGGGGGCTGGCCTTTGTGGCCCAGAGCGCCGGCGCAGCCCTTGCGCCCTTTGCCTTTCTGGCCTGCCGCAGCTGGCTGGCGGTGGCTTTCCTGTGGCCGCTGAGCCATGTGTTCGACGCGGTCCGCCGCCGCAAAGGAGGGCCGGCCGCCCCGGCCGCCGGCGGCCGCCTGCTGCTGGCGGGGGGCGTGGTCTGCGGCACCCTGTTGTTTGCCGCGTCGGCGGCCCAGCAGATCGGCATCACCCTGAACCCTTCCACCGCCAAGGCCAGCTTTATCACCGCCATGTATGTGGTGCTGGTGCCGGTGGCGGGGCTGCTGTTCGGCCGCAAAAACCCTGCCCAGATCTGGGCCTGCGTGGTGCTGTCGGTGGCCGGGCTCTACCTGCTGTGCATGCAGGGGGGCTTTGGGGGCGTCGAGGCCAGCGACGGCGTCCTGCTGCTGTGCGCGGCCCTGTTCACCTTCCAGATCATCGCGGTGGACCACTTCTCCCCCCGGCTGGACGGGGTGCGGCTGAGCCTGGTGCAGTTTCTGGTGGTGGCGGTGGAGAGCACCGCCGCCTCCCTGCTGACCGAGACGGTGGCCCTGGCGGACATCACGGCCAACGCCCTGCCCGTCCTTTACTGCGGGCTGCTGTCCAGCGGGGTGGGCTACACCCTGCAGATCCTGGGCCAGCGGGACCTGGACCCCGCCATCGCCAGCCTGGCCATGTGCCTGGAAAGCGTCTTTGGGGCGCTGGGCGGCTGGCTGCTGCTCAGCCAGAGCCTGTCCCTGCGGGAGCTGGCGGGCTGCGCCCTGATCTTTGCGGCGGTGGTGGGGGCCCAGCTGCCTCTGGGCCGGCTGCTCCGCCGCCCTGCCGGCAGTGGCCGGGAGTAAGGCGGGGGCCGTCCGGCAGCGGCAGGCCGGCGGCATCTGCTACCAGCTGGCCCGCCGCCGGGTGAAAAACCTGAACCTGCGGGTCCGCGCCGACGGCACGGTGGCGGTCAGCATCCCCTGGGGCACCGCCGCCCGGGAGGCGGACGCTTTTGTCCTGGCCCACCGGGACTGGATCGAGGCCGCCGTCCAGCGGCAGCTGTGCCGGGCCGCGCGCCCCCTGCCCGACCGGGACGAGGCCCTGGCCCGTTTTACCGCCCTGAGCCGGGCGGTGTTCCCCTCGTTTGCCCCGGTGCTGGGAGGGCAGATGCCCCTCATCAAGGTGCGCCGGATGACCAGCCGCTGGGGGGTCTGCGTCCCGGCCAAACGGCAGATCACCTTTGCCCTGGCCCTGTACGATATGCCCCCCGAGGCCCAGCTGTATGTGGTGGTGCATGAGTTCTGCCATTTTCTGGTGCAGGACCACAGCCCCGCCTTCTGGGCCGAGGTGGAAAAGCGCCTGCCCGACTGGAAGGCCCGCCGCCGCCTGCTGCGGGAGGGATAAACAACACGGAGGTACATGATCTTTGGAACCAAAACACGCCCCGGAACAGGGGCATAACAAATATACCAGGCTGGCGGGCAACACCATGATCTTTGCCATCTCCAGCTTTTCGTCCAAACTGCTGACCCTGATCGTCCAGCCCTTTTTGACCTACGCCATGCGGGACGTCCAGAGCATGGGCGTCTCCAAGCTGCTGAGCCAGTGCGCCAACCTGCTCATCCCCCTGGTGTCCATGGGGATGAGCAACGCCATCATCCGCTTTGGCCTGGACAAAGGCAACAGCAAAAAGCAGGTATTCACCAACGGCCTGCTGACCATCCTGCTGGGCTATGGGGTGCTGCTGCTCTGCTGGCCGCTGCTCAGCCTGGCGCCGGGCATCGGGGACTACGGGGTGTTCCTGTGCATCTACGTCCTCACCAGCTGCCTGCGCACCCTCTGCACCCAGTTCATCCGCAGCCGACAGCTCAACCGCCTGGTGGGCATCGACGGGGTGCTGTGCACCTTTGCCACCCTGATGTTCTACGTCCTCTACCTGGTGGTGCTGGACATGGGGGCCGAAGGCTACCTGCTGGCCATCATCTGCGGCGACGTCACCAGCAGCCTGTTCCTGTTCTGCACCGGCAAGCTGTGGCGCTACATCGACTTCCGCTTCATCAACCGGGCCCTGTGGCGGGAGATGCTCCGGTTTTCGCTGCCCATGATCCCGGCGCAGATCAGCTTCTGGATCATCAACGCCTCGGATATGTTCTTTGTCAACGCCATGTGCGAGGGCTACGGCGGCCGCACAGGCCCCGAGTGGAGCGGCCTGCTGTCCACCGGCTACTTCCTGCCCACCATCCTGAACACCCTGGGCACCATCTTCTACGATGCGTGGCAGCTGTCCGCCGTCACCGAGGAAAAAGGCCGCAGCCACTTCTTTTCCACCGTGTTCCGCAGCTATGCGAGCGTCATGTTCTGCTGCGCGGCGGGCATCCTCTGGCTGTGCCGCCCGGTCATGCTCATCATGAAATCCAGCTACTTCGACGCATGGCAGTTCGTCCCCTACCTGACCCTGGCGGCGGTGTTCACCTGCTTTACCCAGTTCATGAACAGCATCTACGTGGTCTACAAGCGCTCCACCCACAGCCTGTACACCATGATGGCGGGGGCGGTGGCCAACTGCGTGATGAACTATCTGGGCATCCTCTGGTTTGGCCCGGTGGGGGTCACCTACGCTTCTTTCCTGGCCATGGTGCTGGTGTTCGTGCTGCGCGCGGTGGACAGCCGGCAGCTGATCCAGCTGCGGCTGCACCCGGTGCACATGACGGTGAACGTGGCTTTCCTGGTCATCGAGGCGGCCGTCACCCTGGCGGAGGTCCCCTTCTACGGCCTGTGGACCGGGCTTCTGTGCGGGGTGGTCATCCTGTACAACTTCGACGGCGTGTGGGCCATGGGCCGGGCCATCCTGCCCCGGGTGCTGGGCCGCCGTGCGGCCCCCCTGGTGGCCTGGGTGGACGGCGTGGTGGCAAAGGTCTACCACTGATCCTACGACAAAAAGCTCCCCCAGACTGCAAAAAAGTCCCGTCCAGCCGACATGTGCGGATGGACGGGACACATACAGGGAAATTGAGCGCTGAGAGTGTGCGAGCCGCCTTGCGGCGAGTGCGCGGTTCAGCGCTCAATTTTGTCCCCAGGGGGATACCA
>DXBJ01000023.1 GCA_019116585.1 Candidatus Faecalibacterium gallistercoris
CTGGCGTTCGCCTGCAAGTTTTGAAGCTGAACTTGCCGCTTCCGCCGCCTGATTGCAGTACACCTTATCTCTCTACATTTTATTCAGCTTTTTCCTCCTGTTTTGTGTCCGTTTTTGGGGGAAGGGCTCACCTTGATACATATTATGGCGCGAATAATAAGAATCTTGCTGTCCCTGAGAGGAAAACCCCGAAAATTTTTATAAGCCATTCAAGTAAAGACAAAGAATATGTGCGAAAACTTGTTGATCTACTTGAAAGTATGGGACTTGACAATACTCAAGTTTTTTGCAGTTCATTACCCGGCTACGATATTCCGATTGGTAAGAATATTTTCGATTATTTGAGGAATCAGTTTCTTACCTATGAGCTTCATGTGTTTTTTATCCACTCAAAATATTATTACCAAAGCCCCGTCAGTTTGAACGAAATGGGTGCAGCATGGGCACTAAAGACAGAGTATTCTTCACTGCTGCTTCCAGGTTTTGGTTTTGATGAAATGAAGGGCGTAGTGAATAGTCAGGCTATCGCTATTAAACTTGATAATGATAAAACCGAGGTTAAGGATAAACTAAATCAACTTCATTCAAAATTGATTGACGAGTTTGCCCTGACAAGGAAAGCCGATATTGTCTGGGAACAAAAAAGGGACCGTTTTATTGAAGATGTTCTGACCATTCCACCGGCCACTTTTGAAGATGATGCTCCATCGGTTGAAAGCGATATTGAAATTGTTGGAAAGCGGAGTCCTTGTTCGCAAGTCAGAAGTTGCTAAAGGGAAACACATAACCTATTGTCCGGCTTGCTATCAGAATTATAAAAAGTTGTATCCCATTGTAAAAGGAAGTATGGTAAGAAATCGTTTTTGCTCCAACTGTAAAATGCACTACAATTCATGATAAAGGAGGGGGAATGCTTTGTCCACAGAATCCATACAATTCAACCTCAAGGAGCGTTTCGCCGCCCCGCTGCCTGAGTTCTACCAGCGCAGGATCATTTTCTGGCAGGACGAAGACCGGGAGTTTGAGACAACGCTGGATGAGCTGGATCTGCCCGGCGTGAATATCGTCAAGCTCACCGGTACGAATAACTTTGCTGTAAAGAAGCTGCTGCTCCATGACGATCTGACTGGCAACTATCTCATCTATAACCCGTTTTCCTATGCAGCTCCGCAGGACGACTGGCTGCGGGATATTGAGCTGTATAGCGAAGAGTTTCGAGCTGACTACTACTCGATCCTCATGAACGAGCTGAACATCAATCCAAGTCCGGTCATGCGCCGGACAGTCAAACTGTATGCAACATTCTTCGATAACAAGGAGCGAGTGGCCAAGCTGCGCAAGATCGGACGGGAATATCAGACCCCACTGCAGCTCCATATCGACATTATGGCTGTCCTCGCCGGTCTTTCCGGCGGATCGGCGCAGGATGTCTTCATTGCAGTGCTTGCCGCCGGACTGGACGAGGAAAGCAATGCCGTCCTGAACAATATCAAGAAGTTCGGCAACATCGAAGCATTCTGGCAGCTTGTGCGCAAATACACCGGTTTCATTCATGAGGAAAATCAGCCGCTCGGCTTTTTCGCTTCCCATGTGCTGATGACCGCCATTGCGCAGACCATGAATCCCAGCGTTTTCAAAGGATTGGAACGCTTCATTTCTGAGTCCAACCGGGCATACTGTTACAGCATTGTCCATGAATGGCGCAACCGGGAAGACAATACCGCGCTCTGGGATTTGTGCCGCACCGTAGAACAGGAATTGCAGCTTCCCTCCCGCTTTGACAAGCAGGAGATTGAAACACTGCTGACAGGTGACATCTTCCCTTCGATCCACGAGGTTATCCTGAAACGCTTCTTCTCTGAAGCGGCTGAACAAGTGGTCAAGCCTGACCTGATCCTGAAAACAGTGGAGAATCGCCGCACTTCCGGCTGGATCGAGCATTTCACCGATTACTATGACTGCCTCTATTTCATTGCGAAAATGCAGGAGTTCTATCAGAACAACGCCGCCGGTTTTCATATCGTGGAGCCGAAGGCAGTCTGGAAGCTCTATACGGAAAAGGCATTTGAAATGGACAGCTTCTATCGCCATTTTCACTATGCCTTTAGCTGCACCCTCAAGGACAGCAACCCTCTTTTGGAGGACAAGTTGAAACACGCGGCGGAGTATGTGGAGGGGTTGTATCAGAACTGGTATCTCAAGGAGCTGACTGGCTGCTGGACAAATGCGATCTCTGACAACCTTGCTTCGTTGGGTTACGTCTCTGAAATTGCAAAGCAGCGCGATTTTTACGCACGCTATATCCGACCCCTTGCCGGAAAGAACACTCGCGCCTTTGTGATTATCTCGGATGCACTGCGCTATGAAGTCGCAGTGGAGCTGTGCGATACCCTGATCCGTACAACCAAGGGAACAGCAAAATTGGAAGCAATGCAAGCAATCTTCCCATCCGTCACCAAGTTTGGTATGGCGGCTCTGCTGCCAGGGCGAAAAGTCAGTGTTGATGAGGACATGGGAGTCTATGTCGAGGATATGCCTACCAGCTCCACACAGGAGCGTGAGAAAGTTCTCTGCATTGGCAATCTGAACAGCGTTGCCATCCAGTATAACGACGTGCTGAGCATGAAGCGAGCCGAGCGCAGGGAGCTTGTGAGCGGTAAAGAAGTGGTCTACATTTACCACAACACCATAGATGCCATTGGTGACAAAGCCCCAACGGAGAACAAGGTTTTTGAGGCTTGCGAGGATGCCATTCAGGAGATTTCCAATATTCTCCGTATTATCGTCAACGATATGCAGGGTACAGATATTTTCATCACGTCCGACCACGGATTTCTCTATACTTACCGTCCTCTCACCGAAGGGGACAAAATCAGTAAGAATATCTTCACGGGGAAGGTATATGAGGTAGGCAGACGTTATGCCCTGACCGAGCCGTCTGCAACGGGTGAATATCTTCTTCCTGTGCAGCTTGACAGTGAGTTCAGCGGCACACCGGTCAAGGGATATACACCGCAGGATTCCACACGGATCAAGATTTCCGGTGGAGGCGAAAACTATGTGCATGGCGGTGTGAGCTTGCAGGAGCTTTGCGTTCCGGTTATCATATTCAAGAATCTCCGCACAAGCAGCAAGAAGTACGTCGAGGTTTCCAATGCGGAATTGAAGCTGCTCAGTGAGAGCCGAAAAGTATCAAACCTTCTGTTCTCTCTCGACTTCTTCCAGAGACAGCCGGTTGGCGACAAAGTGCAGCCCTGTGCCTATACGATCTACATGACAGATGATGAAGGTGTTCCAGTCAGTGACAGACAGACCGTGAATGCAGACCGAACCAGCCTGAATGCGTCTGAGCGCGTCTTCCGGGTGCGTTTCAACCTGAAAGCTGGAGCTTACGATAACAAGAAGATATATCGCTTAGTCATTGCAAACGATACAGACCTGCCGGAGGAAGTAGAGTTCCATATCGACATTGCCCTAGCGGATGACTTTGGATTTGACTTGTAAAGGAGGTTTTGAAGGATGAGCGAATTTGTTGAAGGAAATACCGTCGAGGATGCAAATGTAGAAATTAATCACAAACTGCGTCAGATATTCGACGGCAGGATCGTCCGTAAAGACCTCACGAAGAAAATCAAAGAGGGCGCAAATGTGCCTATCTATGTCCTTGAGTTTCTTTTGGGGCAGTATTGTAGTTCTGATGATCCGGATGTCATTGAAGCTGGCGTAAACAATGTTAAGCATATATTGGCAGAGAACTATGTCCGCCCGGATGAGGCACAGAAGATCCTCTCTGTATTGCGTCAGCGCGGCAGCTATACTGTCATTGACAAGATTACAGTCAACCTGAATATTAAAACAGACAGTTATGAGGCAGAGTTCTCCAATCTGGGCATTAAGAATATCCCCATTTCCGAGGAATATCCGACCAAGTATGACCGATTGCTCTGCGGCGGGATCTGGTGCATTGTTCAGCTTGAATACGAATATGTGGAAGAGGACAAGCACCGTTCTCCGATCCTGATTCATAAACTGACGCCAATTCAAATGCCTCATGTGGATATAGAAGAGTTAAAGCAGGGACGAAAAGTCTTCACCGAAGAAGAGTGGATCAAAGTATTGCTACGCTCTATCGGCATGGAACCAGACAAATTCAATGACCGCGAGCGGTGGCTTTTGCTGACTCGACTTCTGCCTTTGGTGGAGAATAACTTCAACCTTTGTGAGTTGGGACCACGCAGCACCGGAAAGTCTCATATCTACAAGGAGATTTCGCCCAACAGCATCCTTATCTCCGGCGGTCAGACAACCGTTGCGAATCTATTCTACAATATGAGCAGGAAGACCGTAGGACTTGTAGGTCTTTGGGACTGCGTTGCTTTCGACGAGGTTGCCGGAATCCATTTCAAGGACAAAGATGGCATTCAGATTATGAAGGACTACATGGCTTCTGGGTCCTTCGCCCGTGGCAAGGAAGAAAAAGAGGCAAGCGCTTCTATGGTATTTGTGGGCAACATCAATCAAAGTGTGGATGTACTGCTGAAAACGTCCAGCCTCTTTGATCCCTTCCCGCCTGAAATGGGAACTGATACAGCATTTCTTGACCGACTTCACTGCTACATCCCCGGTTGGGAGATCCCAAAGTTCAGACCTGAACACTTTACCGATGACTATGGTTTCATCACTGATTACCTCGCTGAGTTTATCCGCGAACTGCGCAAAGAGCAGCACGGGGATGAGCTGGACAAGTATTTTCGCCTTGGTAAGAATCTGAATCAGAGAGATACCATTGCCGTTCGGAAAATGGTGGATGGATTTATCAAACTGCTGTACCCAGACGGAGAATACACGAAGGAGCAGCTTGAGGAAATTCTAAAAATCTCGTTGGAAATGCGCCGGCGAGTAAAGGAACAGCTCAAGAAGCTGGGCGGTATGGAATTTTATGATGTCAACTTCTCCTACATTGATTTGGAGTCGTTTGAAGAGCGTTATGTCAGCGTACCAGAACAAGGCGGAGGAAAACTCATCCCTGAAGGAATGTGCAATCCCGGCCAGGTCTATACGGTTTCGCAGGGTAAGTCCGGTATGATAGGTGTATATCGATTGGAGTCTCAAATGCTGCCGGGTAACGGTAGATTTGAGCGCACCGGCATTGGTTCAGATTCAAAAAGCAAAGAGGCGGCAAATACCGCTTTCAATTACCTGAAAGCCAATGCTGGAAGAATCAGCGCTTCTATCAGCACAACGACCAAGGACTATATCATCAACTATCAGGATTTGCAAGGAATTGGCATGACCGGAAAACTTGCTTTGCCCACTCTGATTGCACTTTGTTCTATTGCACTTAGCAAACCGACCATAAGCAGCCTCGCTGTTTTAGGTGAGATTAGTATTGCCGGTACAATGATCAAGGTAGATGAGCTGGCGAATGCGCTGCAAGTTTGCCTTGACAGCGGAGCTAAAAAGGTACTCCTACCTATCACGTCTGCAGCGGATCTTGGATCTGTTCCTTCTGAGCTGATTGGTTGCTTCAATTTAATCTTCTACCAAAGCGCTGAGGATGCGGTTTACAAGGCTCTCGGTGTAGAGTGAATTTGCGGGAGACTTTAACCGTGCGCGTCAGTTCTGGCGTGCATGCCCAGACACCGTCCAGTCAGGCAGCGGCCCGCATTCAGATGGAACTGGATGCGTAAGAAGAAACCTTTGCGATTTTCCTGTTTCCTTGCAGCGGCTTGAGTCGATGGATATGGGGTTTATAGATGAATTGTATCTGGAATATATACGCCATAACTCTACAGATTTTCCGATATAGGAATAAAACATTGAATGCAGGGCAAATTCGTGCTATAATCGGAACAGGAGGCGACGGTCATGGTAGAACGGAAAGAATACTTGCAGCAGTTGTTGTCCTGGAAAGATGAACAGGTTATTAAAGTAGTCACCGGCATTCGCCGCTGTGGAAAGTCCACCCTTTTGCAGCAGTACCAGAACCTGCTGCGTCAGCAGGGTGTCAGCGACGCTCAGATCATTGCCATTAACTTTGAGGATCTGGCGTACGAATCACTGTTAGATTACGCGGCCCTCTATCGTTTTATCAAGGAAAGGCTGCAGCCGGACAGGATGACCTACATCTTCCTGGATGAGATTCAGAAGGTGCCATCTTTTGAAAAGGCAGTGGATAGCCTTTACGTCCAGCCAAATACCGACCTCTATATCACTGGGTCCAACGCCTATCTGCTGTCGGGTGATCTGGCGACTTTTCTCACAGGCCGGTATGTGGAAATTTCAATGTTGCCTCTCTCGTTTCGGGAATTTGTGGAGGTAACCGGGTTGTCCGCAGAACAGGCATTCGTGGAATATGGAAAAAGCGGCTCCCTGCCCTATGTAGCTGCCATGGACCGGACGGATGAAAAGGTGGATGCCTATCTGGAAGGTATCTACAACACAGTCATTGTGAAGGATATTGAGGACCGGCAGAGCCGCAAGGAAACCGACCCCAAAAAGCGTAAGGTAACCGACATTGTTTTGCTCAAGACCATTGCCCGGTATCTGGCTAGTGTGATTGGCAGTCCGGTTTCTATCAAGAGTGTGGCGGATTATCTGATTTCCTCGGGTCGAAAGGTATCCACCAATACCGTCAGCGACTATATGGAGGCGCTCATCGAGTCCTATGTATTCTATCCCGCTGAGCGGTTTGACATTGTGGGCAAACAGCTGCTGAAATCCAACCGCAAGATGTATATGGTGGATCTGGGGTTGCGGAATCACATTCTGCCCCGCAAGCGCTATGATTTGGGTTTCTCCATCGAGAACATGGTCTATTTTGAATTGCTTCGCCGCGGCTACCGGGTGGCTGTTGGCAAAAATGGAACCGCCGAGGTGGATTTTGTGGCCCAAAAACAGGGGATCCTCACGTATTATCAGGTTACGGCGGATATGACGGCCGAGGAGACTTTTGAGCGGGAGATGCGTCCGCTCCGGTCCATCCGCGACAACTATGAAAAGATCGTTCTGACGCTTGACCGCTTTACCTTGGGCAACTATGACGGAATAAAAGTTTTGAACGTTCTGGATTGGCTGCTGGGGCAGGCGTGAGAAGATGCCGGGATTGCGTTTGCGTTCAACAAAAGTTCAACACAACGGCTTCAAGCCGTAAAAACCTATGCGACAAGAAAAAAGAACAAACCGCGAAAATCGGCTTGTAAAGCCAAGTTACGCGATTTGTTCCAATGCGGTGAAAAAGGCTGACTGGAACTCATAACCCGAAGGTCGTTGGTTCAAATCCAGCCCCCGCAACCACTAATATGACCGATCAAACGATCGGTCATATTTCTTTTTACTTTCATCCCGGGAAAGCAATGCAAAAAATCCCCCGCCCAAAGGCAGGGGATTTTTTGCATATTGGAGCGGCTGCGCGGCAAAGAGGGGCGCGCCGGGGCTCAGAACAGGCCGGTGATCCGTCCGTCGTCGGTGACGTCGATGTTGACGGCGGCGGGGGTCTTGGGCAGGCCGGGCATGGTCATGATGCTGCCGCAGATGACCACCACAAAGCCGGCGCCCGCGGCCAGGCGCACCTCCCGCACGTTCATCCGGAAACCGGTGGGCGCGGCCTTGAGGGCGGCGTTGTCGCTGAAGCTGTACTGGGTCTTGGCGATGCAGACCGGCAGGCCGCCGTAGCCCAGGGCGGTCAGCTCGTCCAGGGTCTTGGCGGCGGCGGGGCTGTAGTCCACGCCGTCAGCCCGGTAGATCTTGCCGGCCACCGCCTCGATCTTTTCCCGCAGGGAGGCTTCCAGGGGGTAGGTGTAGCGGATGGGGCGGTCCTCCAGGCTGTCCAGGACGGCCTGGGCCAGGGCCTTGCCGCCCTCGCCGCCCTTGGCAAAGACTTCGCTCAGGACGCAGGGCACGCCCATGCCGGCGCAGTAATCGCGGACGATGGCCTGCTCTTCTTCGGTGTCGGTGGGGAAGGCGTTGACCGCCACCACCACCGGCAGGCCGAAGTTGTCCTTCATGTTTTCGATGTGGCGGCCCAGGTTGGCCAGGCCGGCGCGGACGGCGGCGGGGTTGGGCTGGTTCAGGTCGGCCTTGGCCACCCCGCCGTGGCTCTTGAGGGCGCGGACGGTGGCCACCAGGACGCAGGCCGCGGGGGCGATGCCGGCGGCCCGGCACTTGATGTCCAGGAACTTTTCGGCCCCCAGGTCGGCGCCGAAGCCCGCCTCGGTGACCACATAGTCGGCCAGGGCCAGGCTGAGCCGGGTGGCCATGACGCTGTTGCAGCCGTGGGCGATGTTGGCAAAGGGGCCGCCGTGGATGATGGCGGGGTTGTGCTCCAGGGTCTGGACCAGGTTGGGGTCGATGGCGTCCTTCAGCAGGGCGGCCATGGCCCCGGCCGCGCCGATCTGCCCGGCGGTGACGGGCTGGCCGTCGTAGGTGTAGGCGCAGACGATCCGGGCCAGACGCTCTTTCAGGTCGTGCAGGCTGGAGGCCAGGCAGAACACCGCCATCACTTCGCTGGCCACGGTGATGTCAAAGCCGTCCTCCCGGGGGGTGCCGTTGGCCTTGCCTCCCAGGCCGTCCACGATAAAGCGCAGCTGACGGTCGTTCATGTCCATGCAGCGCTTCCAGGTGATGCGGCGGGGGTCGATGTGCAGGGGGTTGCCCTGCTGGATGCTGTTGTCGATCATGGCGGCCAGCAGGTTGTTGGCGGCGCCGATGGCGTGGATGTCGCCGGTAAAATGGAGGTTGATGTCCTCCATGGGCACCACCTGGGCGTAGCCGCCGCCGGCCGCCCCGCCCTTGATGCCAAAGACAGGCCCCAGCGAGGGCTCGCGCAGGCAGAGCATGGTCTTTTTGCCCAGGGCGCACAGGGCGTCGGCCAGGCCCACGCTGGTGGTGGTCTTGCCCTCGCCGGCCGGGGTGGGGCTGATGGCGGTGACCAGGATCAGCCGGCCCTGCCGGCCGCCGGCTTCGGCCAGGCGGTGGTCGATCTTGGCCTTGTAGCGGCCGTAGGGGATGACGTGGTCGTCGTCCAGGCCAAGGCCCGCGGCGATCTCGGTGATGGGGCGGAGGACGGCCTCCTGGGCGATCTCAATATCGGACTTCATAGCGTTTCTCCTTTGCTGCGCACAAAAAAGGGCAGCGCTGCGCGGCGGATGCCGCGCAAGGCTGCCCAGACGGTCGGCTTTGTGTCGCCCCTGGCTGCACGGTGGTCGATTCCACCTTTTCCGTCAGCAGGGCAGGGGCCCCTTGCAATGTTCAGGATCGGGTCCGGGCACGCCATTGTGGGCTGCGGCCTGGATATGCTTCAGAATACCACGAAGCGACGGTGGTTGTCAAGGCTTACTTGCGCTCAAAGTCGCTGTGCACCCGCAGGCGGCTCATGGCGCGGGCCAGGTTGTACTGGGCCACCCGGTATTCCTGGATGCTGCGTTTTTGCAGCAGGGCCTCCTTGGCCTGGTCGGCGGCGCGGCGGGCGCGGTTGGCGTCGATCTCCTCGGGGCGCTCGGCGGTGTCCACCAGGACCAGGACGTCGTTGCGCTCCACCTTGATCAGGCCGGCCGAGACGGCGGCGATCTTTTCCCGGCCGGCGTCGGGGCCCTCGGCGGGGCGGTAGTGCAGCTCGCCGGGGGTGATGGCCGAGATCATGTTGCTGTGGTGGGCCTGCACCCCGAACGAGCCGTCGGCGCAGGGCACCACCAGGTTTTCGCAGGCGCCCTCAAAAAACATCTGGTCCGCGGCCAGGATGCGCAGATGGAAGGTGTTCATCACACTTCACCTGCCTCGATCTTTTTGGCCTTTTCCACCACGTCGGCAATGGTGCCCACGTTGAAGAAGGCGGCTTCCGGGTACTGGTCCATCTGGCCGTCCACAATGGCGGCAAAGCCCTTGATGGTGTCCTCCAGCGGGACATAGACGCCGGGGATGCCGGTGAACTTTTCAGCCACGTGGGTGGGCTGGGACAAAAAGCGCTGGACCTTGCGGGCCCGGCTGACCGTTTTCTGGTCCTCCTCGCTCAGCTCGTCCATGCCCAGGATGGCGATGATGTCCTGCAGCTCGCGGTATTTCTGGAGGATCTCCTGCACCTTGCGGGCCACGCGGTAGTGCTCTTCGCCCACGATGTCGGGCTCCAGGATGCGGGAGGTGGACTCCAGCGGGTCCACGGCGGGGTAGATGCCCTGCTCGACGATCTTGCGGCTCAGAACGGTGGTGGCGTCCAGATGGGTGAAGGTGGTGGCGGTGGCGGGGTCGGTCAGGTCGTCGGCCGGGACGTAGACCGCCTGCACCGAGGTGACCGAGCCGTCCTTGGTGGAGGTGATGCGCTCCTGCAGCTCGCCCATCTCGTTGGCCAGGGTGGGCTGGTAGCCCACGGCAGAGGGCATCCGGCCCATCAGGGTGGACACCTCGCTGCCCGCCTGGACAAAACGGAAGATGTTGTCGATGAACAGCAGCACGTCCTTGTGGGCCTCGTCGCGGAAGTGCTCGGCCATGGTCAGGCCGGACAGGGCCACCCGCATGCGGACGCCGGGGGACTCGTTCATCTGGCCAAAGACCAGGGCGGTCTTGCCGGCGATGCCGCTCTCGTTCATCTCACGCCACAGGTCGTTGCCCTCGCGGCTGCGCTCGCCCACGCCGGTGAACACCGAGTAGCCGTTGTGGCTGGTGGCCACGTTGTAGATCAGCTCCTGGATCAGGACGGTCTTGCCCACGCCGGCGCCGCCGAACAGGCCGATCTTGCCGCCCTTGGCGTAGGGCTCCAGCAGGTCGATGACCTTGATGCCGGTCTCGAGGATCTCGACGGCGGGGTTCTGCTCCTCAAAGGGAGGGGGCTTGCGGTAGATGCTCTTGACGGGCACGCTGGCGGGGATGGGCTCCCCGCCGTCGATGGGCTGGCCCAGGACGTTGAACATCCGGCCCAGCACGGCCTCGCCCACCGGCACCTGGATGGTGTGGCCGGGGGCGGCGACCTCCATGCCGCGGGCCAGGCCCTCGCTGGCCGCCAGCATGACGCAGCGGACGGTGTGGGGGTCCAGATGCTGGGACACCTCCATCACCCGGCCGGCGCCCTCCACCTGGACGGTGAGGGCCTCGCGGATGCGGGGCAGAGGCAAGGTCTCAAAGGCGACGTCCACGACAGGGCCCGAGACCTGTACGATTTTACCTGTATTCAAAGGGGGTCACACATCCTTTCGTGTAGAAGCGGCGGCCTGGCGCTTGTGGCGCTGGGCCTTGGCGCCCGCCGACACCTCGGTGATCTCCAGGGTGATGGCCGACTGGCGCACCCGGTTGTACTGCAGGCTGAGCTCGTCCAGCAGGCGCTGGGCGTTCTCGTTGGCGGCGTCCATGGCGGTCATGCGGGCGTTCTGCTCGCTGCAGAAGCTGTCGATCAGGGCGCTGTAGATGAAGCCGGAGACGTAGCTTTCCACCATATTGTCCAGCACGGTGACCATGTCGGGCACAAACTCGAAGGTGTCGGAGGAGTGGTCCTCGTTGGAGGAGGCAAAGTGCGCCCGGTGGAACGGCAGCAGACGGGTGCTGCGGGTGGCCGAAGCCAGGCTGCTTTCCATATCGGTGTAGACGATATACAGCTTTTTCCAGTCGCCGCGGTTGAAGCCCTCCAGCAAAATGGCGCTGATCTCCCGGGCGCGCTCCAGGGTGGGGTTCTGGGCCGTGTACAAAAAGCTCTGCTCGATGGGGATATGGTGCTGGGCAAAGTAGTGGCGGCCGTATTCGCCCACCACGAACAGCTTGCAGCCGGGGTGGCCGGCCAGCACCTGCATGGTCTCCTTGACGGCGTTCTGGTTGTAGGCGCCGGCCAGGCCTTTGTCCGCCGTGATGACCAGGCAGGCATAGGGCCCGCCCTTGATGTCGTCCTCGTGGGGCGGGTAGAAGTACCGGCTGTGGATGTCGCTGGAAGTGCGGAAGATCCGCTTGATCTCGGCCTGCAGCGCCTCGAAATAGGGGCGGGTGTGCTCCAGGTCCGCCCGGGCGCGGCGCAGCTTGGTGGAGGAGATCAGGTACATGGCGTTCGTGATCTTCTGGGTCTGGCGGACGCTTTCGATCCGGTCTTTGATCTCTTTGGTGCTTGGCATATCACTGCCCCTTCTTCTGATACTGGGCCACGAAAACGCGGGCCAGGGCCAGGATCTGCTGGCGGTCGTCGTCGCTCAGCAGGCCGGTGGAGTCGATGCGCTGGCATAGGGCGGGGTCCTGCTCGGCAAACCAGGCCAGCATCTCCTGCTGGGCGCCGCCGATCTGGCTGGCGGGGATGTCCTGCAGCACATGGTTCAGGGCGGCCACCAGGGTGATGACCTGCTCGTGCTGGGTCAGGGGGTGGTACTGCTTTTGGCGCAGCAGCCGCATCAGGCCCTGGCCATAGGTCAGCTGGCGCTTGGTGGCCTCGTCCAGGTCGCTGGAGAACTGGGTAAAGACTTCCATCTCCCGGTACTGGGCCAGGTCCAGGCGCATGGCGCCGGCGGCCTTTTTCATGGCCTTGGTCTGGGCGTCGCCGCCCACACGGGACACCGACAGGCCCACATTGACGGCGGGGCGCTGGCCCGAGAAGAACAGGCTGCTCTCCAAAAACAGCTGGCCGTCGGTGATGGAGATGACGTTGGTGGGGATATAGGCCGACACGTCGCCGGCCTGGGTCTCGATGATGGGCAGGGCGGTCATGCTGCCGCCGCCTTTTTCGTCGGACAGGTGGGCCGACCGCTCCAGCAGGCGGCTGTGCAGGTAGAACACATCGCCGGGGTAGGCCTCGCGGCCGGGGCTGCGCTCCAGCAGCAGGGACAAGGCGCGGTAGGCGATGGCGTGCTTGGACAAATCGTCGTAGACGATCAGCACGTCCCGGCCCTGGTGCATGAAGTATTCGCCGATGCTGGTGCCGGCGTAGGGGGCGATATACTGCAGAGAGGCCGAGTCGCTGGCGGGGGCGCTGACGATGATGCAGTAATCCATGGCGCCCCGGCGGCGGAGGTTTTCGGCCAGCAGGGCCACCGAGCTTGCCTTCTGGCCGATGGCCACGTAGATGCAGACCACGTTTTTGCCCTTCTGGTTCAGGATGGTGTCCAGGGCCACGGCGGTCTTGCCGGTCTGGCGGTCGCCGATGATCAGCTCGCGCTGGCCGCGGCCAATGGGGAACAGAGCGTCGATGGCCAGCAGGCCGGTCTCCATGGGCTGGTTGACCGGCTGGCGGTCGATGATGCCGGGGGCCGGCCGCTCCACCGGGTAATAGGCGTCGGCCTGGATGGGGCCGGCCCCGTCGATGGGGCTGCCCAGGGCGTCCACCACCCGGCCGAGGAAGCCTTCGCCCACCGGCACGCCGGCCACCTTGCGGGTGCGGCGCACCGGGTCGCCGGCTTCGATGCCGCTGCTGTCGCCAAACAGGACGCAGCACAGCTGATCGGGCCGCAGCTCCTGCACCATGCCCTTGATGCCGTTGGAAAAGACCAGCACCTCGCCATAGACGGCGTCCTCCAGGCCGGAGATGGTGGCGATCTCGTCGCCCACCGTCAGCACGGTGCCCATCTCCTCGGGCTTGGTGCTGGGGGCCCAGTCCTGGATGGCCTGGCGCATCAGGGGCAGCACGTCCTCCTGGCCGTCCAGAGCGTCCAGCTTGCGGCGCAGCTGCTCCATCCGGCCCTGCAGGCTCCAGTCGTAGATGTCGGCGCCCACTTCCATGCGGAAGCCGCCGGCCAGGTCTGCGTCCTGCTTCCACTCCAGGGTCAGGGCCTGGCCGGGATAGGTCCGGGCCAGAAAAGCTTCCAGCCGCTGGCGCTGGGCGTCGCTGGGCTGTTCGGCACTGTAAAGGAAGGCGGCCGTGGGGTTATTCATGCTGCTCATGCTGGTCCCCTTCCTCTGCCAGGTCCAAAAATTCATCAAAAGCATCCCGGCTGGAGGACAGGGCCAGCTTTTCGGCGGCGGCCATGGCCAGCTCCTTCAGCTCTTTCTGGCTGTCGGTCAGGGCCTTGGCGCGGATGCTCTCGGCGTTCTTGCGGGCGGCGGCGATGATCTGGTCCGCCTGCTGCTGGGCGCGGTCCAGCTGCTGCTGGGCGGCGGCCTGGGCGATCTTCTGGCTTTCGGCCCGGCGCTCCCGCAGCTCGTCCTCCAGCTTGTCCAGCTGGGCCTGGTGGCCGGCGGCCAGCTTTTCGGCCTCGGCCAGCTTCTGGGCGGCAGCGGCGTCCATCTCGGCATAGCGGGCGGCGCGCTGGTCCATGAACTTCTTCACCGGGCTGTACAGGATAAAATACAGCCCGCCGGCCAGGATGACGAAGTTGAGCATGTGCAGAAAGATCTGCTGCAGGTCGATGTTCAGGGGGAGATTCATAACTGACACCTCCCGCGCTTACAGGACAAAGATGATCAGGATGGCCACCAGCAGGGCGTAGATGATGGCGGTCTCGATAAAGACCAGGGTCAGCATCATCGAGGTGCGGATCTTGCCCTCGGCCTCGGGCTGGCGGGCGATGCTCTCGGAGGACTTGGCGCCCAGGATGCCCATGCCCACGGCGCCGCCGGCAGCGGCGATGCCCACGGCGACGGCGCAGGCGATGGCTTTGCCGGCGGTGGTCATGCCCTCGGCCTCGGCCTGGGCGGCCTCGGCGCTCTGGGAGGCGGCGGTTTCGGCGGGCTGGGCGTCGGGGCCGGCCGCAAAGGCGGGCATGGCCACGGCAAAGGTGAGCATCAGCATCACCAGCAGGGCGGAAAGGGCTTTTTTGATGTTCAGCGTTTTCATGATAGACCTCCTGATAAAATCAAGCCGCAAGGGCATTTTTGTTACGTTTGGCTTTGGGGGCTTTGGGCTGGACCGGCTCGGACACCTCGCCGTAATAGAGGGCCACCAGCATGGTCAGCACGTAGCTCTGGATCAGCGCATGGAGCAGGGTGAACAGCACGCCCACGATGACCGGCAGCACAAAGCTGAGGGTGATATAGAAATAGACCAGCTCGGTGACCAGCAGGCCGGACAGCAGCGCGCCGAACAGACGGAAGCTCATCGAGATGGGCAGCGAGAACTCCTTCAGGGTGCGGCCCACGCCGCGCAGGCCCACGGCGCCGACGCCGCCCGACAGGATGAACAGATAGGACAGCACGCCCATGGCAATGGCGCCGTTGATGTCGGACAGGGGGGCTGGCAGGGCGATGGAGTGCCCCGCAGTGGTGACGGCCTGCAGGCCCAGCATCTCGAACAGGGTGCTGACAAAGATATAGCTGCCTGCCCCAAACAGGTAGGGGCCCAGCACCTGGTTGTGGTGGGGGCTGTTTTTCTCCGCCATATCGCGGAAGGTGCCCACCCACAGCTCCAGCAGCATCTGCAGCCTGCCCGGCACATCCTGGAACCGCGGCACCGCAAAGATGCGCAGGCAGGCGGCCAGCACCAGCAGCAGGACGGTGACCACGTAGGCCGAGATCAGCCCCGGGTTGACATCCTTGATCCCGAACAGGCTCACCCTGCCGCTCTCGTGGAGGACGGCGTCCCGCATGACTTCCTGCACGCTTTCGGTCTCGCCGCCGGCGCCGCCGGTCAGGACGGAGGCGACTGCCAGCACCACGATCAGGGCAAGCCACAGGATAAGTTTGCGCTTATTCTGCTTCATGGTTTTGGAAAGACTCCTTTCTTACCTTTCATATCAGTTGCCATGCAATCCAGCGCGGACAAACTGTAACTTTTGCCCGTCAAATTGCAATTTTGGGTCGAGCGTATTATACTATTGATAAGGTAAATTGTAAAATATCTTGTTAATATGCTTGCAATATAGTTTTTGTATGGCAGATAGTGCATAATTCATAAAATATAAGGGAAATTTTCTATGACCATCAACTATGATTATTACCGTATTTTTTATGTGGTGGCCCAGTGCCGCAGTTTTACGCGGGCGGCCGAGCTGCTGAAGAACAACCAGCCCAACATCACCCGCTGCATGAAAAACCTGGAGCAGGAGCTGGGGTGCAAGCTGTTCCACCGCTCCAACAAGGGCATCACCCTGACGCCCGAGGGCCAGCGGTTCTACCGGCGGGTGGCGGCGGCGGTGGAGCAGCTGCAGCTGGGCGAGGAGGAGATCCGCCGGGACGGCAGCCTGGAGAGCGGGTCGCTGTCCATCAGCGCCAGCGAGGCGGCCCTGCATATGATCCTGCTGGACAAGCTGTCCATTTTCCGGGCGCAGTACCCGGGGGTGCACCTGCGCATCACCAACGAGACCACCCCCCAGGCCATCGAGCGGCTGCGGGACGGGGAGAGCGACTTTGCCGTCATCACCGCGCCGCTGCCCACCGGCCGCACCCTGCAGCAGACCGAGCTGCTGCGCTTTACCGAGATACCGGTGTGCGGCCCGGCCTACAGCGACATGGCCGCCCGCCGGTGCACCATGGCCGAACTGGCAAACTGCCCCCTGGTCTGCCTGGGGGAGGACACCAGTACATACGCTTTTTACCAGAGCTTTTTCAACAGCCACGGCCAGCCCTTCCGGGTGGATGTGGAGGCCGCCACCATGGACCAGATCCTGCCCATGGTGGAGCACGGGCTGGGCATCGGTTTTTACCCCAGCCAGCTGGCGGCCCCCCGCATCGCCCGGGGGGAGCTGTTCTGCATCCCGCTGGACCAGCCCGTCCCCGAGCGGGCCATCACCCTGGTGGAGGACGCCGCCCGCCCCCGCTCCACCGCCATGAAGGCCATCCGGGAGCTGATCTGCGAAAAAAAGTGATGGATTCCAGTGGCGGTGGTGCTGGGCCGCCTGCCTGCGGATTTTGTCCTGGTCTGACAAAGCAAAAACCCCGCCGTCCGAAAGGACAGCGGGGCTTTTTGCGTCTGGGCTTGTTTGGGCAGGGCAGGCGGCGGGCTTTTACTTGACCTGCAGCTCCTGCTCGCAGTAGATGCAGCGGTACTTGCCGCCCGCGCCCAGCTCAAAGATCTGGTCGCACTCCTCCTCGATGGTGGAGATGCAGCGGGGGTTGCGGCAGCGGACGATGTTTACCAGCCGGCGGGGAGGATGGGGCTTTTCCTTCTTGACGGCCTTGCCCTCGTGGATGGTGGTGACGGTGATGTTGGGGTCCAGGTAGGCCAGCACGTCCAGGTTGAGCCAGGAGGCGTCCCCCTCCACCTTGATGATGTCCTTGCGGCCGGTGGGGGACTTGGCCGAGCGGGCGTTCTGGATCAGGGCCACGCTGGCCGTCCGGTTGGACTTGATGCCCAGCAGGTCCATCAGGCCCACGGCGGTGCCCGCCTTGATGTGGTCGATGACGATGCCTTCCTGGATCTCGTCGATGTTCAGCATATCAGGTTTCCTCCTTGGGGGCTTTGGGGTCGGGCAGGCCCAGCAGGGTCATGATGAGGGCCATGCGGACGTAGACGCCGTTCTGCACCTGCTCGAAATAGGCGGCGCGGGGGTCGTCGTCCACATCCAGGGCGATCTCGTTGACCCGGGGCAGGGGGTGCAGCACCGCCATGTCGGGCTTGGCCAGGGCCATCTTTTCCCGGGTGAGGATGTAGCTGTTTTTCAGCCGGATGTAGTCCTCCTCGTTGAAAAAGCGCTCCCGCTGGACGCGGGTCATGTACAGGATGTCCAGCCCGGGCATGGACTCTTCCAGGCTGCGGGTCTCGGCGTAGGGGATGTCGCTGCCCTCCAGGATGTCAGTGATGATGTAGTCGGGCACCCGCAGCTCCTCGGGGCTGATCAGGACAAAGCGCACCCCCTCGTAGCGGACCATGGTCTTGATCAGGGAGTGGACCGTCCGGCCGAACTTCAAATCGCCGCACAGGCCGATGGTCAGGCCGTTCAGGGTGCCCTTGCGGGTGCGGATGGTCATCAGGTCGGTCAGGGTCTGGGTGGGGTGCTGGTGGCCGCCGTCCCCGGCGTTGATCACGGGGATGCGGCTGTAGCGGCTGGCCCGCCGGGGCGCGCCCTCTTTGGGGTGGCGCATGGCGGCGATGTCCGCATAGCAGGACACCACCCGGATGGTGTCGGCCACGCTTTCGCCCTTCGAGGCGCTGGACACGTTGTCGCTGGGGAAGCCCAGCACCTGGCCGCCCAGGTTGAGCATGGCCGCCTCAAAGGACAGGCGGGTGCGGGTGGAGGGCTCGTAGAAAAGGGTAGCCAGCCGCTTGTGCAGGGCCACGTCCCGGTAGGCGGCGGGGTCCTGCCGGATGCGGCAGGCCAGGTCCAGCAGGGCGTCGGTCTCCTCCCGGGTCAGGTCAAGGGGGTCGATCAGATGGCGCATGAAATGCCTCCTTCAATGGGTTGATAAGGGCCGTGGGCGGGCAGCTCACAGCAGTTTGCGCAGGAGCGAAAAATCGAAAAAGTTGGTGTAGTAGCTCAGAGCCCGCAGCACCGGGCGGCACAGCCGGGTGTAGCACACCTCGTCCAGCAGCAGCATGGCCTCGCCGGGGGCCAGGCGCATGGCGGTGCGGATGGCGGCGTCCCCGCAGCTGGCCTTGATGTGGGCCACGGTGGAGGACACCTGCTGCCCGCAGCTCTGCTCCAACGCTTCGAAGATGGAGCCGCCCAGGTCCAGCTTGGTGTAGTCCTGCCCGCCCAGCAGGGACCGGGGCAGGTAGTTGATGGAGTAGATCACCGGGGTGGAGTCGGCCAGCACCCGTTTGCGGATGCAGATCAGGTCGGCCCCGGGCTCTACTTCCAGGCTTTGGGCCAGCTCGCCGCTGGCCCGCAGGGGCTGGATCTGGATGCCGTCGGCATGGGGATAGCTGCCGAAAGAGCGGATCAGGGGATAGTATTCCAGCTTCTGGTCCAGGCGGCTGCGCAGGGACAGCACCGCCCGGTTGACCACCGTGCCGATGCCCCGCACCCGCTCCACATAGCCGGCGCGCTCCATGGTGCTGAGGGCGTCCCGGATGACGGTGCGGCTGACGCCCAGCTCTCCGGCAAGGTCCAGCTCGGCGGGCAGGCGGTCGGCCCCGGCCCAGCGGCCGGTGCGCAGTTCTTCCAGCAGTTGGGCGACCACCCGGTCGCTGATGATCCGGCCGCCCAGGTGGACGGTGTTGTCGGAGGAGGATCGAGTCGTCATGGAAATGCCTTCCTTTCCCCGTTCAGGGGCGAACGGGTACGCGTAGTTTGCATTCAGTATACCACAACGCCGGCCTCTTGCCTAGATTGGTCAGGCAGGGTTCCGGGCGTAGAGGCCGACGATGTTCAGGATCACCTCGGTGGCCTTGTCCATCCGCTCGGCGGTGATGCACTCCAGCACGCCGTGGAAGTTGAAGCCGCCGGTGCCCAGGTTGGGGCAGGGCAGGCCCTTCCAGCTGAGGACAGCGCCGTCGGTGCCGCCCCGGACGGGCACTTCCTCCGGTTCCAGCCCGGCGGCGCGGATGGCGGTGCGGGCGGCCTCCACCAGGTGGAAGTGGGGGCGGATCTTTTCGATCATGTTGCGGTAGCCGTCCTTCAGCTCCACCGTGATGGTGCCGGGGCCGTACTTGCCGTTGAGCCAGGCGGCGGTCTGGAGCAGGTTGTCCTTTTTGTATTCCAGTTTGGCGGCGTCGTGGTCCCGCAGGATATAGCCCAGCTTGGCCTCGGTGACGTCGCCGGTCATCTGGCACAGGTGGTAGAAGCCTTCCCGGCCTTCGGTGGTCTCGGGGCGGGCCATGTGGGGCAGGGACAGGTGGAACTCCATGGCCACGTTGGCGGCGTTGACCATGGTGTTTTTGGCGCTGCCGGTGTGGACCGACAGCCCCCGCACCGTGACGGTGGCCGAGGCGGCGTTGAAGTTTTCGTACTCGATGCCGCCCACGTCCCCGCCGTCTACGGTGTAGGCAAAGGCAGCCCCGAAGCGCTCCAGATCGAACAGGCTGGCCCCCTCGCCGATCTCTTCGTCGGGGGTAAAGGCGATGCACAGCTTGCCGTGGGGCGCGCCGGACTGCTGCAGGGTCTCGACGGCGGTCATGATCTCGGCCACGCCGGCCTTGTCGTCGGCCCCCAGCAGGGTGGAGCCGTCGGTGGTGATCAGGGTCTCGCCCTTCATGCTGGCCAGGAAGGGGAAGTCCTTGACCCGCATCACCGCGCCGGTGACAGGCAGGGTGACGTCCCGGCCGTCGTAGTCCTGGTGCAGGACGGGGCGGACGTTCTCGCCGGAGGCGTCGGGGGCGGTGTCCATGTGGGCGATCAGGCCCAGGGCGGGCCGGTCCTCGCAGCCGGGCGTGGGGGGCAGGGTGCCGTAAACATAGCAGTGCTCGTCCACGGCGGCGTCCTCCACCCCCAGGGCCTGGAGTTCCTCCACCAGCATCCGGGCCAGATCGAACTGGCGCTGGGTGGAGGGGTGGGTCCCGGACAGAGGGTCGGAGGTGGTGTGGACCTGAACGTATTGCAGAAGGCGTTCGTATGCGCGCATGATAAAGCTCCTTTCAGTGGCGGTGTTTCCTGCCTACTAGGATACTCCATTTTGCGCGGGTTTACAAGGGTGTAACAGCAAGGCGGGAGCATACAGGGACGCGCCGCGCCCAAAACGGGCACAGCAGAACGGACCGGCCCTCCAGGCAAGCCGGATGGAGCTTTCCTGAAGGGCCGGTCTGAGGCAGGGGCTTCGGCGCAGCGTCAGGCCAGGCTGACGTCGTGGCGGGTGGGCTGGCCCTGGGCGAAAGCGGCGGCGCTCTCAAAGACGCCGCGGACCATGCTCTCCACGTCCTCGTCGGTGTAAAAGGCGGTGTGGCAGGTCAGCAGCACGTTGGGGAAACTGCGCAGCAGGGCCAGCTCGGGGTTGGCGATGGGGTCCCCGGCGCGGTTGTAGTAGTACAGGCCGTTCTCGTTTTCCAGCACGTCCAGGGCCGCGGCGCCCACGCGGCCGCTCTCCAGGGCGGCGATCAGCGCGCCGCTGTCGATCAGGGAGCCCCGGGCGGTGTTGACGATCACCACCCCGTCCTTCATTTTGGCCAGCGCCGCCCCGTCGATCAGGTGATGGTTCTGGGCGGTGGCGTTGGTGTGCAGGGTGATGACGTCGCTCTCGGCGCACAGGGTGTCGAAGTCCACGTATTCGGCCCAGCGGGCGGCCTCCTGGCTGGGGTACAGGTCGTAGGCCAGCAGGCGGCAGCCAAAGCCCGACAGGTGCTCCAGCACCGTGCGGCCGATGTGCCCGGTGCCGATCACCCCCACCGTGCAGCCGGACAGGTCCCGGCCGATCTTGCCCTGCAGGGAGTAGTCCTGCACCTCGCCCCGCTTGAGGATGTGGCCCACCCGGCGCAGGCTCATCATCATCAGCATGATGGCAAAATTGGCCACCCCGCGGGGCGGGTAGTCCACGTTGGACACCCGCATCCCCAGCTCACGGGCGGTCTGCCGGTCCACGTGGTCGTAGCCGATGGAGCGGCAGCAGAGATACTTCACCCCCAGCTCGTGGAACCGCCGGACCATGTCCGGGCCCATGTCGCAGGGGGTCATGGAGACGGCGTCGCACCCGGCGGCCAGGGCGGCGTTTTCAAGGGTGGGGTATGCCTCGCAGCCGTCGAACGCGATGCCGGTCTCGGCGGCCAGCCGTTCGGCGCAGGGACGCTCGTCCCAGGGCCGGAGGGTGTAAAAGAAGATCTTCATAAAGAGTGCTCCTTTCCGGTGTTTTGCTGCCTTTATGATAGCACGTTTCGACCCCGCCGGAGGCTGAATCTTTCTCATCTTGCAAGTGAGAGACCACGACCATTTGACGCTTCTGCCTGTCCAGGCAGAGAGCCGTAAAAATAGGGGCTTTGCCAACGGTGCGCTGATGCTGGCCCGCAGGGCCGGAGAGGGCCACTTCTGCCAAAACAATACCCCCTCCGGGAGTTCCGGAAGGGGCATCGAAATGGCAGTTTGATTGTTTTGACAGCGTTTGCCGCGGGGCGTCACCTGGAAAACATCGCGGCGAACGACTCCAGGAAGAAGAACTTTTTGGCGGGATGGTATTCCAGGTCCGGCGTCTCGAAGGTGTAGCGTTCGGTGGCGTTGATGACGGTGGTCTCGCCCCGCTGGCAGACGCGGGGCAGCTTGTAGTCGTAGAACAGGTGGATGTGCCCGTGGACGAACCACCGGGGCTGCCACTCGTCCAAAAAGGCGTTGAAGCATTCAAACCCCCGGTGAGGCAGGTCCTCGCCGTCGTTCAGGCCCCGGGCGGGGGCGTGGGTCAGCAGCAGGTCCACCCCGCCCAGCCGCCGCACCTTGGGCCGCAGCTTGGCGATGCGGCGGCGCATGGCCGCCTCGGTGTACTGGTAGGGGCTTTCGCGGTTATAGCGCACCGAGCCGCCCAGGCCGACCACCCGCAGCCCCCGCCAGACATAGACCCCATCGTCCACGCAGATGCAGCCGCCCGGCTCCTGGGTAGCGTACTCCTTGTCGTGGTTGCCGTGCACATACAGGATGGGCGCGGGGGTAAAATTGGTCAAAAATTCCAGATAGGCGCGGGGCAGATCCCCACAGGAAAGGATCAGGTCGACCCCTTCCAGCCGCTCACGGCACTGGGGACACCACAGCGCCTTTGAGGCCACGTCAGAAATAGCCAGTATCTTCACGTTCCTTCAAGCTCCGTTCTATTTCGATTCCTCTTTACCATTTGCTTTGCCCTGCAGCTTGCCCGGCCGGCCGCCCTCCTGGCCGCAGGCCCCGCCTGCGGGGCCGGGAAGGGAGCAGCCCGCCCCTCACTTGAGGGCGGGTTTGGCCGGCTGGGCCGGCACGTCCTTGATGACGTCCAGGCCGCAGATCTCGGCCAGGGCCCGGGTCTTGACGTCCAGCTGGTCGTAGCTGGGCAGGCTGCCCTCCACGCACTCGTCCAGCCAGTCCATCATCATCAGCTCTTTGGGGGTGTACACCACCTTTTGGGGACTGTGCAGCAGGTGCTTTTGGCCGTATACCTGGGCGGGGAAGATGGTCAGCAGCCCTCCGTGCAGCTGGGTCTCCATCAGGCCCAGCAGCTGCAGCGACCCGCCGGGCAGCCCGTGGCTGTAGCGGATGCCGACGGCGCCGCTCTTCATGCCCCACCAGTAGTTGATGGCTTTGCCGGTGTCGGCGGCGTCCCAGCTGCCGTTCAGGATCGAGCGGATGATCTCGGTGTAGAACACGTCCCAGCGCCACTCGGGCAGGCCCAGCGGGCGGATGACCCCGTTGGGCAGCCGCTGGCACAGGCCGTAGTCCCGGTGGGAATCGGGGGCCTCCCGGCTGTCCCGGGCGTAGTAGAGGGTGACGTCCTCCCGGTCGGAGAAGTTGAGGGGGTGCTCCGGGTCGGGCAGGCAGGCCCACCGCAGCAGGACCCGGCCTTCCGGCCGGACCGAGCGCAGCCCCTGGGCGTAGGCGTTGACGGCGGCGGGGATGCCGTAGACGGGGTTGGGCGCCACATAGCCCACCACGTTGGTGGGGGACAGGATGCCTGCCAGCATCCCCAGGATGTACGTTGCCTCGTAGGTGCGGGGATAATAGGTGCGCACCAGGGGGTGGGGCGCGTTCAGCGAGCAGTTCAGGAACTTGGTCTTGGGGTGCTGGGCGGCCACCTTCAGGCAGGCGGTGTGCATCCGCACGCTGGTGGTGAACACCACATCGGCCCCGTCGTGGGCCACTTCCTCCAGCACCTGCTCGGCGTCCACCTCGGGGTCCACGTTCTCCCGCGAGGAGAGGATCACCCGGTCCCCAAAGGTGTTGGCCAGGGCATCCCGGCCTTTTTCATGGGCCCGGACCCAGGCGCTGACGGCCTCATTGTACTCGTGGATAAAGGTGACCCGCAGCTCGCTGGGCCGGGTGAAGATGTTCAGCTTGGAAAGGCCCGACAGGGGCTTGGCCAGGGGGCTGGCGGCCTCAGTCTGGGGCTCCAGCACCACCTCCACCGCCTGGTCCTTGGTCAGGACGGTGATCTCGTCCCACATTTTGGACAGGTTGGCCTTGATCTGGGCGGGGGTGGCGTCGCAGGCGTCGGTGTAGCGGTAGACCGACAGGTACACCAGCAGCGCGTCGCCCACGGTCAGGGGCAACTGCGCGCCCCCCAGCGCCCGGAACTGCTTGCGGAACTTGGTGTGCAGGGCGTTGAAGTTTTTGCGGTCGTCGTCGGTCCACTCTTCGCCCGAGGCTTTGCACACCAGCTTTTGCAGCTTGGCGTAGCTGCCCAGCCGGGAGAACTGGACGATGTTCACCTTGCTCAGCTTGTAAAAGTCCAAAAACTCGTAGTAGATGCGGTTTTCAAGGCTGTCGTTGCGGGCGGGGATCAGCCGGGTGACAGTGCCGGGGATGCTGGCCGAGTCAAAGTGCTTAAGCACCGAGACCCGCTTGTTGCCCTCCTCGATGTAGAACTGGTTCAAAAACTCGTAGGCGGTCACGGGGTTGCGGATGCCCTCGTCCAGATGGGCGTCGCACAGCACCGACCACTTGGTGGCAAACTCGGTGTCCTCGTCCAGCAGCGGCATGAAGTTGGGGGCAAAAGCGGTGTGGCGGCCGCTGGTCTTGGTGCCCACGATGCTCTCGCTGGGCATGTTCACCAGGCCCAGCGGCTCGGTGGCCACGATCTCCACGTTGACCAGAATGTCGTCCAGCACCGGCAGGTAGGGGTTCTGGCCGCGGGCCACATGGGCGCGGTAGTCCTTCTGGCCTGCCTTGAGGGCGGACTTGTATTCTTCCATAGACATAGGCATACGCTCCTTTCTGTGCGCCCAGGGCGCACGCGCAGGGGTGACTCATCCCGTCCAGCCCGGGCGGGAATCCAAACAAACCATTTTATGCCAAACGATGCATATCCTTCTCCATCCGGGCGGCATACCTCCGCCCAAAGTACAGTATACCACACTTTTTGCAGTTTGTCTCTACCGCCGCCGGGGTCCGGCTGGGATACATGCGAAAATGGCCGGCGCACAGGGGGCGCAAAAGCCGGGAGATACGTCCCGCTTTCCTGCCTGCGGGGAGGCCCGGCGGGCTTTTTTGTGCCCGGCGCTTGCAACTTGCCCGGTTTTCAGGTACCATAAAAGAAAAACGAAGGGAACCGACCAACATGGAAACCAAAACCCTCCCCGCCCTCGAAGTGGGGGAATACGCCGGGGGCCTGTGGTACTACGAGCCCCACGTCTATCTGCCGTACCGGTATGTGTTGGGCCGGCCGGGGGCGCGGCCGCTGGTGTGCATCGGCATCAACCCCAGCACCGCCCAGCCCGGCGCGCTGGACCCCACCGTCAAAAGCGTGGAGCGGCTGGCGGCGGCCAACGGCTTTGACAGCTGGATCATGTTCAACGTCTACCCCCAGCGGGCCACCGACCCCAACGACATGGACCGCACCCCCGACCGGGCCCTCTGCGACGAAAACCTGCGCTGGCTGGCGGCGGTGCTGGCCCAGACCGACCCCACCATGTGGGCGGCCTGGGGCACCCTGATCGAAAAGCGGCCCTACCTGCCGGCGCTGATGCGGGAGATGGTGGCCCTCACCCGGGAAAAAGGCGCCCCCTGGGTCACCTTTGGCCGGCGCAGCAAGGCGGGCCACCCCCACCACCCCCTCTATCTGCGAAAGGACGCCGTGCCCGAGCCTTTTGATGTGGAAAAGTATCTGGACATCTGCTTTTGACCCGGAAAGGAGGCCCGCCCATGCGCCCGGCCCAGTACGCCAAGATCTACCGCTGGTTTGCCGCCCGGCCGCCGGCGCTGAAAGCCCTGCGGCTGGCCAACCGCTGGCTGCCTCTGGCCAGCGCGGGGGCTTACGCCGTCCTGCTGGCGGGGCTGGCTGCCGGCGAGTGCCCCCTGGAGCTGCTGGCCCGGGCCGTTTTGGCGCCGGGGGCGGTGTTCCTGGGGGGCAGCGCCCTGCGGGCCGCCCTGGACCGGCCCCGCCCCTACCAGCAGCCCGGTTTTGTGCCGCTGCTGCCCAAAGATACATTGGGCCGCAGTTTCCCCTCCCGCCATGCCCTCAGCGCCGGGGCCATTGCCGCGGCCTGGCTGCCGGTCTGCCCGGCGGCGTCCGCCCTGCTGGGGGCGCTGACCCTGGCGCTGTGCGCCGCCCGGGTGCTGGCGGGGGTGCACACCCCGGCCGATGTGCTGGCCGGCGCGGCGCTGGGCTTTGGCCTGGCCGCCCTGGGGATGTGCCTGCCCCTCTGAACCGCACCCGCTCCCTGATACGCCGAACGCCCCCACCTTCCTGCAAGGCGGGGGCGTTTTATATGTCGGCCGGACGGGACTTTTTGACAGTTGATTATCCGTTTGCAGCCTCGTCGGGGGCGTCCGGGCCGAACAGCCGCTGGTACTCCCCGGTAAAGGCGCGCTCGGGCAGGGCGGCGGTCAGGGCCAGGGCGGCGTGGCGGCGCTCGCCGGCGGTCAGGGCGGTGCCCGGCGGCACAGGCGGAAAGTGCTCCAGCACGCACTCCACCTGCCGCTGCACCCGCCGGGCCACGAACACGCCCCGGTCGGTCAGATAGATCTTGCCGTAGTGGGCTTTGACGATCATGCCCCGCTCCATCAGCTGGCCCAGGGCCCGGGCCACCGAGGGCCGCGTCACCCCCAGGCGCTCGGCGATGGTGCGGGAGCTGATGTCCCGCTGGGTGGCGGCGGCCTCGTAGATGGCCAGCAGATAGCGCAGATGGGCGGCGGAAAGTTCCATAAAGGCATCCTCCCTTGGATAGCACAGCGGCGCGGGCCGTCGTAGGGCAGCCCGCGCCGTCGCAGTGTGATCGGTCAGTGGCCGGTGTGGCAGCCGTGGCAGCTGCCGCTGCATCCGCTGCAGCCCTTGCACCCGGCGCATTGGCCGGACCGCAGGTCCCGGATGGTGGCCCGCACCGACAGGCCCACCAGGCCGAACACTACGGCCCCCACCAGGATGGTGGACAGATTGGCAGTTAAAAACGAAAGCATGACGGACCTCCTTCCAGAGTGTTTACGTTGGTCTTGTACCCGGCCTGCCCGGTCAGAACAGCGGGCGGATACATCCTCTTGCCGTTGCCCACATTTCCGGCGCGGGACAGCGCCCGCTGGGAAATTTGGACGGCTGCGCCGTTCACGCACGTACCGTCCGCTTGCGGTCGATGCGCACGCCGTCGGCGGTCTCGTAGGGGTTCTTGCGCACCAGCAGGTAGAGGATGCCTGCCAGCAGCACCGCCGCCACGACGGTAAAAACGTTGAAGCTCACTTCGCCGGTGACCAGGCCGCCCAGCTGGTAGACGATCAGGGACACCACATAGGCGAACACGCACATGTAGCCGATGGCAAAGGCGGTCCAGCGGGGGTTGTTCATCTCCCGCTTGATGGCGCCCATGGCGGCAAAGCAGGGGGCGCACAGCAGGTTGAAGATCATAAAACTGTAGGCAGACAACGCGGTGAAGTTGGCGGCGATCAGTCCCCAGATCTCCTCGCCGTTTTCCGCCACTTCGCCCACGCCAAAAGTCACGGCCAGGGTGGAGACCACGTTCTCCTTGGCGATCAGGCCGCCCACGCAGGCGGTGGCGGCGCGCCAGTTGCCAAAGCCCAGGGGCGCAAAGACGGGGGCGACCACCCCGGCGATGGCGGCCAGCAGGGAGGCGTTGGTGTCCTCCACGGCGCCGAACACCCCGTCGGTGAAACCGTAGCCCTGCAGGAACCACAGCACCACGGTGGAGGCCAGGATGACGGTGCCGGCCCGCTTGACGTAGGAAGCGCCGCGCTCCCAGGTGGCGCGCAGCACGTTGCCCCAGGCGGGCACGTGGTAGGCGGGCAGCTCCATGACGAAGGGGGCGGGGTCGCCGGCAAAGGCGCGGGTCTTTTTCAGGATGACGCCGCTGACGATGACGGCGGCGATGCCGATGAAGTAAGCGCTGACGGCCACCAGGCTGCTGCCGCCGAAGATGGCGCCGGCCAGCAGGCCGATGATGGGCATCTTGGCGCTGCAGGGGATGAAGCAGGTGGTCATGATGGTCAGCTTGCGGTCACGGTCCTGCTCGATGGTGCGGCTGGCCATGACGCCGGGGATGCCGCAGCCCGAGGCCACCAGCAGGGGGATGAAGCTCTTGCCCGACAGGCCGAACCGGCGGAAGATGCGGTCCATCACGAAGGCGATGCGGGCCATGTAGCCGATGTCCTCCAGGATGGCCAGCAGGAAGCTCAGGACCAGGATCTGGGGCACAAAGCCCAGGGCCGCGCCCACGCCGGCCACGATGCCGTCGTTGATGAGGCCCACCAGCCAGTCGGCGCAGCCGATGGACACCAGGAAGCCTTCCACGGCGGGGGGCACGATCTCGGTGAACAACACGTCGTTGACCCAGTCGGTGCCCATGGTGCCGAAGGAGACGGGGGTGCCGCCCATGGCGATGGTGTACACCGCCAGCATGACGACGGCAAAGATGGGCAGGGCGAGCACCCGGTTGGTGACGACCCGGTCGATCCGGTCGGAGACGGTCAGGTTGTCCTTGCGGGCTTTGCGGGTGCAGGCCTTCTGGGTGACGGTCTGGATAAAGGCGTAGCGCTGGGCGGTGATGATGCTTTCGGCGTCGTCGTCCAGCTCCTTTTCGCAGGCGGCCACGGTCTGCTCCACCTGCTGGGTCAGGGCGGCGTCCAGCCGCAGGGTCTCCATCACCTTTTCGTCCCGCTCAAACAGCTTGACGGCGTACCAGCGCAGGAAGCGGTCCTCCACCTTGCCGTGCAGCAGCCCCTCGATGGTCTCGATGGCCTGCTCCACGCTGCCGGTGAACACCCGGGGCAGGCGGACGGCCTTGCCGGCCTTGGCGGCCGCCACGGCGGCGCTGGCGGCGGCGGAGCAGCCGTCCCCCTTCAGGGCGCTCATCTCCACGGCCTTGCAGCCCATGGCGGCCCCCAGCTTGTCCAGGTCGATCCGGTCGCCGTTCTTGCGCACCAGGTCGATCATGTTCACGGCGATCACCACCGGGATGCCCAGCTCGATCAGCTGGGTGGTCAGGTAGAGGTTGCGCTCGATGTTGGTGCCGTCCACGATGTTCAGGATGGCGTCGGGCTTTTCGCCCACCAGGTAGCTGCGGGCCACCACTTCTTCCAGGGTGTAGGGCGACAGGGAATAAATGCCCGGCAGGTCCTGCACGATGATGTCCTTGTCGTCCTTCAGGCGGCCGTCCTTTTTCTCGACGGTGACGCCGGGCCAGTTGCCCACATACTGATTGGCGCCGGTCAGGGCGTTGAACAGGGTGGTCTTGCCGCAGTTCGGGTTGCCTGCCAGTGCGATCTTGATTTGTGCCATGTACAGCTTCTCCTTTCTCACCCGGCGGGGGTCAGTTGATCTCGACCATTTCGGCGTCGGCCTTGCGCACGCTCAGCTCATAGCCGCGGACGTTCAGCTCCATGGGGTCGCCCAGGGGCGCCACCTTGCGCACATAGATCTGGACGCCCTTGGTGATGCCCATATCCATGATGCGGCGCTTGACCGGGCCGGTCCCGTTCAGGCGGGCGACGGTGACGGTCTGGCCGACCTGCGCGTCTTTCAGGGTTTTCATAGCTTGTTTCCTCCCACTGCATTGCAATATACAAAACCGTCGGGGCGTCCCGGGCGGGCCGCCCTGGCCGTTTTATCAAAAGGTTCAGTACAGGATGCGGCCCGCCATCTGGCTGTCCAAGGCGATGCGGCCCTCCTTCACCTGCAGGATCAGGTTGCCGGCGATCTCGTTGACCACCGTCACGGGGCTGTCCACCACAAAACCCAGCTCGGCCAGGTGCTGGCGCACCTCGTCCCGCCCGGTGATGCGCCGGATGGTGACGGTCTCACCCGGCCTTGCCATCGTCAAAGGCATCATAAAAACGATCACTCCCATCTATGCGCGATGCGGTTCGTTCATACAAACTTCACGGTTGTAAGTTTACGCTTACTAACTGCAAAAGTCAATCGGTTTTGGAGAGACGGAAGTAAGTTTGTAAAAACTAACAGTCTTTCCAGGATTTTATCGTTACTTTTTTGGCAAGTTTGCGCTGTCTGACCTTCTTGCCCGGGCGCCTGCGCGCCTCGCTCACGGGAGGGGGACCTACGCGGCCACCGCCAGCTTGAGCACCGGGGTCCCGCTGTGGAACAGCCGCAGGTAGACCGCGGTGCATTTGTTCAGCTGGGCAAAGTGGCGCCGGGCGGCGTCGGGGTCGCCGTAGCTTTTCCAGCAGCCGCAGCAGGTAAAGTTGCGCCCCCGGTTGGCGATGAAGCCCTCCACGTCCCCCAGAGGGTACCCCAGAAAGACCCCGATCTCGTGGGGGAAGTCCCCGTCACAGGACAGCCGGCCGGCCAGCTGCCGCAGCAGCTGGGCGCAGCCCGCAGGGGTGGCCGGGTCGGAGGGCAGGGCATAGCCCTCCCGCCGGAGAAAAGCCCCCACCCCGGGCTGGGCCAGGGCGGCCCCCAACTTGGCCGGCCGGTAGAGGTACACCAGGTACCAATGGCTGTGGGGGCACTCCTTCAGCACCAGCAGGCGGATGCCCTTGGGGGCCAGCCGGGCGTCCCAGCCGGCTACGGTGGCGTAAAAAGCCGCCCGGTCCCGGTTTTCGTGCCGGAACAGATTGGCCGGTTTCAGCCCCGCCAGCACGGGGGAGCACTGCTCGATCATAACGGTCTCGAAGTTCCTCTCCATAAGCGCACCTCGCTGTAAAAAGTGTCGGTTTCAGTATCCCGTCCGGGGGCGGCGGATATACACGAGTAAGTTTTAACTAACCACAAAGGAAAAAGAAAAGTGGTAAGCATACGCTAACCCGCGGGCTAAAAGAAACCGGGCCGCAGCCCGCTTTTCAATTAGTCATAACTAACGGCTTTATCTTACCACAACCCCGCCGGCGCTGTCAAGAGCAGGAAACAAAAAAGCGCGTCGTTTTCGACACGCAAAAAAGACACCTGCTTACACAGGTGTCTTTGGTGGGGTGCCCAGAGGGACTCGAACCCTCGATCTCCAGATCCACAATCTGGCGCGTTAACCGACTACGCTATGGGCACCACAGCAATGCGCCCGAAGGGACTCGAACCCCCGGCCCACTGCTTAGAAGGCAGTTGCTCTATCCAGCTGAGCTACGGGCGCACGTCCTAATCCTCTGGGGCTTTTTCTTGGTGCAGGCCGTTCGGCACAGGCTGCGAGAGATATAATAGCATAAACGGGCCGGTCTGTCAAGAAAAATCTGAAAAAATTTCTGGCTTTTTTGCGCACAGGGCGCCGTCTGAGCGGAAAAGCACGTCTGTGCATTTGTTTTTGCGATCCGGCCGCCGCGCCCGGCTGCAAAAAAGCCCGCCCGGACGGCCGTGCGTTCGGGCGGGAAGGGTGCGTATCTGTATCAGGCAGAGGGCAAAAGGGGCGCGGCGGCTGCCTTACGCCGCGGTATCGATGGCCTCGACGATCTGCTCGGCGATGTAACGGTGACCCGCGGTGGTGGGGTGGCCGTCGTTGGCGGTCCGGGTGCGGGGGATGGGCACATAGGTGCAGCCGGTCTCCTCGGCCAGGTTGCGGACAAAGCGGTTGTAACGGTTGAAGAAGTTGCTCCAGGTCCACAGCAGAGGCACGGGGTTATAGCAGCCCAGCAGCAGGATCTGGGCGTCGGGGTTCAGCGCCCGGATGGCGTCGACGATCTGGGGCAGGTAGGTCTCCACGTTGTCGTAGGCGGTGCTGCACACCTGGGCCGCGCCGGTGGTCAGGGCGTAGAACAGGTCCCCGGTCTCCTTCATGGTCAGGCGCATCCCGAACAGCTGCTGGGCCATCTGGACAAAGGTGTCCCAGTTCATGTCCCGGTAGCCGCCGGAGACGATGGCGTTGGCCAGCTGCTCCGACTTCCAGTTGGTGGCGTTGCCGATGGAGACCACAAAGGGGACCATGGCGTCGTTCATCCCGATCTGGATGCTGATGACGTCGGCCTCCTTGAGGTAATCCCGGAAGGCGGGGTAGACGTAGTAGGTGCCGGCGGGCTGGTTGAACTCGGACATCTGGCCGTCCCGGACCATCTCCAGCAGGTCCTTGGTCATCAGGGCGGGCAGGCCCAGGTCAAGGGCGTGGTCCCGGTCCAGGCCCAGCATCTCGGCCACATAGGAGACATAGCAGCTGTCGGGGTAGCCTTTGAAGTTGGGGCTGATGTCGTAGAAAATTTCGGCCGGCGTGAAGTTGAAGCCGTCGAGGCCCACCCCGGCGGCGATGCTGTCGCCCAGGGCTATGTAGGTCAGCTGGTGGTCCTGGTCCGGGCCTTCGGCGGCGTCCTCGGCGGGGGTCTCCTGGATCAGCATGATCTCGTCCTGGACGTCGGCGGGGGTACCGGCTTGTCCGCCCTGGTCGGACACCAGGATGGAGGTGGGGCCGTCTGCGCCGCCGATGACCTGGGCGCCGGCTTCGGGCTCTGCCGCAAAGGCGCTGAGGGGCGCCATGGCCAGCGCCATGGCCGCCGCCAGCAGCAAGCTGAGGATGCGTTTTTTCATAACAGGCTCCTTTTCGTCCACCGCCTGCTTAAAGCAGGACAAAATATGGACAAATGACGTTTTTTGGATGGCTTTCCTGCTACCATCATAAGAGCCTGAGGCCCGGTTGTCAACCCCCCGGGCAGAAATTTCCACCGAAAGATCCCTGCGCCACAGGTCCCGGCCCGGCCGGAACGGCGCAAAAAACCGCCCGTACCAGAAGAACGGACGGTGTAAATCAGTATAAAATGCACTCTGTAATACGGACTGTTGAGCCGCATCCCCCGCGCGGGGTGGGATCAGTAGTCCTGGGGGGTGACCTGAGCTTCCAGCGTGAGGTAGTCCACCTTGCCCACCGGGGTCAGGGGCAGCTTGTCGATGAACTTGTAGCCCACCGGCAGCACGTATTCGGGCAGCTCGTCGGCGCACATCCCCCGCAGTTCCCGGACGATCTGCTTCTTTTTCTTGCCGCAGTCCCCTTTCAGGACGATGTAGGCAAGGGGCAGCCGGCCCTGGACGTGGTCCTTGTCGGCGCAGCCCACCACCGAGCAGCCGGACACCGCCGGGTGCTTGCTGATGACATTTTCGATCATGGAGGGGAAGATCTTGAAGCCGTCGTGGCGGATGATCATCCGCTTGATCCGGCTGTCCAAAAAGACGAAGCCCTCCTCGTCCATGTAACCGATGTCCCCGCTGTGGACCCAGACCCGGCCGTCGGCGTGCTTGCGCAGGATGATGGCGGTCTCCTCGGGCTTCTTGTAGTAGCCCTGCATGACGCAGGGGCCCGAGATGCAGATCTCGCCCCGCTCGCCGATGGGCAGCTCGGTCTCGGTGCCCGGTTCAAAGATGGAGACCACCGTCCCCGGCAGAGGCAGGCCCACCGTGCCGGGCTTGTTGCGGGTGCCGGCGGCGGCGGTGGCGGCCGAGCAGACCTCGGTCATGCCGTAGCCCTTGGCCAGGGCGTAGGGGGCGTGGTGGTCGGCCAAAAAGTCGTTCACCGTCTTTTCGGCCCCGAGGGAGATGGCGTCCCCGCCGCAGGCGAAGTTCAGCACAAAGGACAGGTCCTTCTTTTTCAGCCTGGGGTCGGCGGCCAGCACCTGGTAGTGGGCCGGCACGCCGAACATATGGGCGGGCTTGTGCTTGAGCACCAGCTTGCCCAGCTCGGCGGGGTCCAGGTTGGGGATGATGACCACCGTGATGCCCAGGGACAGGGGCAGGTGGACGCCGCAGGCGTAGCCGTAAGCGATGAAGGGGGGCATCACGTTGAGCAGCTTCTGCTGGCGCTGGAACACCACCTCGTAGGCGGCGAACTGCTGGGCCAGGGCGTTGAAGGCGGTGTCCGCCAGCAGCACCCCCTTGGGGCTGCCGGTGGTGCCGCCGGTGTGGACCATGACGCAGCTGTGGGCCGGGTCAAAGGGCTCGCTGGCGGTGCTGGCGCCCTTGCCCGCCGCCATGAACTGCTTCCAGGTGATGACGTTGGAGGCATAGCGGTTGCGGTCGGGGTTGGCGGCGGTGTAGGCCAGCTTCATCGGCCCGCTGAGGGACTCGGCGGGAGAAAAGACCAGCACTTTTTCCACGGTGGTGCGGCGGGTGGCCTGGTGGCACTTGTCGTAGAACAGGTTCATGCAGATCAGCATCCGGGAGCCTGCCTCTTCAATGTAATCGTGGATGCCCTCGGGGCTGTAGCGGGGATCGACCAGGTTGAGGGTGGCGCCCACCATGTCGGAAGCGTAGAACAGATAGATCAGCTCGGGGGTCATGACGCTGACCGCCGTCATGATGTCCCCCTTGCGCACGCCGGCGGCCCGCAGGGCGGCGGCGGTCTTTTTGACGTTGACGATGAAGGTGGCGTAGGTGATGTTGGTCCCGTAATAGTTCAGGGCAATGTCCGCCAGGTGGCCCTTGTTCTGGCGGCAGACGTACTCGAAAGCCGTGCAGTCGGGCACGGGCATATCCCGGTATTTGGGGTCATAGAACGACATCCAGGGCTGGGCCTTGGAGGCGTAAACCGGCTCTTTGGTGACAGGCATAGTGTTCCTTTCTCCCTTGAAAGCGATAAAATAGGGCGGGGGCGTTTTGCTGCACCCGCACACCATCTATTATATAGAGGCATGAATGGGAAAGTCAATGCAAACACGGCGCCCATCCACACCTGCGCCCCAGTATAGCAGAAACTTTTGTCTAAACAGTGAACGCTGGATTGTTTTATCTTTTATTTTGTAGAAAGCAGACCGATTTTTTACAAAACAAAACAGGCAGGGGCCTCGCAACGGAGGTCCCTGCCTGGGTACGGATCAGATAGGCCCGGCATCCTGCGGCCAGCGCGCGGCCTCGTCCTGGCTGCACAGCACCCAGTGCCGGGGGCGCAGCTCCCGCCAGGCGGGCGGGTCGGCGTCGTAGTGGTGGATGGCGGGGTCGTAGACCAGCAGCTTTTTGCCCCGCTCCCGGCGGGGGCTGGGCATGGGGATGGCGGACAGCAGGCTGCGGGTGTAGGGGTGGATGGGGTGGGCGGTCAACTCCTCGGCGTCGGCCAGCTCCACGATGTCCCCCTTGTGGATGACGGCGATGCGGTCCGAGATATAGCGCATCACCGACAGGTCGTGGGCGATGAACAGGTAGGTGATGCCCCGCTGCTGCTGCAGGTGCCGCAGCAGGTTGAGCACCTGGGCCCGGATGGACATATCCAGCGCCGAGATGGGCTCGTCGGCAATGATGAACTCGGGCTCGACGATCAGGGCCCGGGCGATGCCGATGCGCTGGCGCTGCCCGCCCGAAAATTCGTGGGGGAAGCGGGAGGCGAATTCGGGCAGCAGGCCCACCTCCAGCAGGGCCTGGCGGACCTTTTCTTCCCGCTGGGCGGCGGTGAGGTCGGGGCGGACGTTCATCAGCCCCTCGCCCACGATGTAGCTGACCTTGGCCCGCTCGTTCAGGGAGGACTGGGGGTCCTGGAAAATCATCTGGATCTCCTTGATGACCTGCCGGTCCAGCTCTTTGCTGATCCTGCCGTTGATCTGCTGGCCCTTGTACAGGATCTGCCCGCCGGAGGTGGGGATGATCCGCATGATGGCCCGGCCGATGGTGGTCTTGCCCGAGCCCGACTCGCCCACCAGGCCGAAGGTCTCGCCCCGGTAGATGGAAAAGTTGGCATGGGACACCGCCCGGTATTTTTTGCGGCCGGCGCCGTAAGTCACCTCCAGGTCTTTTACCTGCAGGAGGACTTCCCGGTGTTCGGTTTCAGACATGGGTCACATTCCCTCCTCTCGCAGGCGGCGGACCACGGCGGGGGGCTCGATCCTGGGCGCCCGGGGGTCCAGCAGCCAGGTCTTGGCCTTGTGGGTGGGGGTCACGTCAAAGTAGGGCGGCTGCTTGACAAAGTCGATCTTCAGGGCCTGGGGGTTGCGGGGGGCAAAGGCGTCCCCCCGGATCTCGGCAAAGAGGTTGGGCGGCGTGCCCTGGATGTTGAACAGGTCCTCGCCCTTGACCCCCATCTGGGGCATGCTGGACAGCAGCGCCCAGGTGTAGGGGTGGCGGGGGTCGTAGTAGATCTCGTCGGCGGTGCCGATCTCCACGATGTCGCCGGCGTACATCACCGCCACCCGGTCGGCGATGTTGGCCACCACGCCCAGGTCGTGGGTGATCAGGACCACCGTCAGTTTGTACTTGACCCGCAGGTCCTTGAGCAGCTCCAGGATCTGGGCCTGGATGGTGACGTCCAAAGCGGTGGTGGGCTCGTCGCAGATCAGGATCTGGGGGTTGCAGGCCACCGCGATGGCGATGACCACCCGCTGGCGCATCCCGCCCGAAAACTCGTGGGGATACTGGTGGAAGCGGCGCTCCGGCTCGGTGATGCCCACGTCCCGCAGGTATTCGACGGCCTTGTCCCGGGCGGCGCGGCCCTTCAGGTGCTGGTGCAGCTGCACCGCCTCGGCGATCTGCTCGCCGATGGTCTTGAGGGGGTTCAGGCTGGTCATGGGGTCCTGCATGATCATGGCGATCTCGTGGCCGCGCACCTTCAGCCAGTCTTTTTCCTTTTTCAGGTCGGACAGCCGGATGGGCCTGCCGTCGTCGGCCCCGAAATAGTCGATGGTGCCCTCGGTGATGGCGCCGTTGGCGTCCAGCAGGCCCATGAACGATTTGGTGAACACGCTCTTGCCCGAGCCGGACTCGCCCACGATGGCCAGCACTTCGCCCTGCTGGATGTCCAGGTCGATGCCCCGGATGGCGTGCAGGACCCGGCCCCGGAGGTTGAAGCAGATGTGGACGCTGCGGGCCGAGAGGATGGGGGTTGTGGTTTCCATCGTGCGGCCTCCTTTACTGCATATGGTTTTTGGGGTCGGCGGCGTCCGAGAAGGCGTTGCCGATCAGGTAAAAGGCGATGGTGACAAAGCTGAGGATGATGGTGGGGTAAAGCAGCTGATACCGCAGCCCCGCCTGCATCATCACCTGGCGGCCGTCGTTGATCAGGTTGCCCAGGGAGGGGGTCTCCACCGACAGGCCCAGGCCGATGTAGGTGACGAACACCTCGCTGCCGATGGCGGCGGGCACGGTCAGGGCCATGCGCAGCATGATGACCGACACCAGGTAGGGCAGCAGGTTGCGCAGCACGATGCGGAAGGTGGGGGTGCCGATGCAGCGGGAGGCCACGTTGTAGTCCCGGTCCCGGATGATGAGGATCTGGTTGCGGATGAAGCGGGCCATGGCGATCCACCCGGTCAGGGACATGCCCAGGATCAGGGTGGGCACGCTGGGGCTGGCCACGTAGGAGATCAGGATCAGGATGATGGTGGAGGGGATGTTGTCGCAGATGTTGTACAGCTCGGTGAAGAAAAAGTCCAGCTGGCGCACATAGCCCCACAGCACCCCCACCGTGATGCCCACCACCGCCTCGATCATGGCCACGAAAAAGGCGATGACCAGGCTGGTGCGGGTGCCGGCCCAGATGCGGGCCCACAGATCCTGCCCGATGGAGTTGGAGCCCCACACGAAGCCGTCCACCCCGGGGGCAATGTTGCGGTACTGGATGCCGGTCTCAGGGTCCACCCGGCAGTAGTTGGGGTCGATCTGGCCCGGCAGGTGGGGCTGCAGAAAGGCAAAGGCCACCACCGCCACCAGGGCCACCAGCAGGGCCACCGCAAACCTGTTCCTGAGGAAGGAGCGCAGGGTGCTGCCCCAGTAGCTGTAGTTGGAGCTGGCGGTGGCCTCGGCCTCCTCGGCCCGGAAGCCGGCGGGGGTGAACAGCTCGTCCTCCGGCAGGCCGGCCCAGGCGGCGGCAGGGCCGGCGGCGCACTGGCTCTGGGCCAGGGCGTCCTCCAGCTGCTTCGACTTGGCGTTTTTCAAAAAGAACAGCATCAGCGTCCACCTTCTTTCTTGCCCAGGCTGATGCGCGGGTCGATCAGGACCATCAGCAGATCGCCCAGGATCAGGCCGATGATACCCACGCAGGCATACAGCAGGACGATGCCCTGCACCATGGTGTTGTCGTGCCGCTGCACACAGGTGACCAGCAGCCCGCCCATGCCGGGGATGCTGTACAGGCTTTCGATGTAAATGGAGCCCACCACCGTGTTCAGGAAGGCCGAGGGGATGTACTGCACCAGGGGCACCATGGCGTTGCGGAAGATGTGCCGCAGGGCGATGCGGTCCTCGCTGGCGCCCTTGGCCCGGGCCAGCAGGACATAGTCCTTGTTGCTCTCGTCCACCATGTAGCGGCGCAGCCACATGGCGTAAAAGGCGATGTTGCCCAGGCTCATGGAAAACACCGGCAGGACCCAGTACCGCAGGTTGTCGGCGTTGAACAGCAGGCCCACGTTCAGGGCGGTGGTGCCGTACATCTGGATGTACAGATAGTAGACGGCCGCCGGCACCGCCTGGATCAGGATGACCACGGCGGTGCCGATCTTGTCGGGCAGCCGGTGCTTGAAGCGCCCCATCACCAGCCCCAGGGGGATGCCCAGGACCAGCGACACCACCATGGCCGTCACACCCATCTGGATGGAGATGGGCAGCTTTTCAGCCAGGATCTGCACCACCGGCACGTTGACCCGGTAAATGTGGCTGACCCCCAGATCGCCCCGGAAGGCGTCCCGCCAAAAGCGGAAGATCTGCACCGGCAGAGGGTCCAGCAGGCCCATGGACTGCAGGCCGGCCTGGATCTGGGTCTCGGTCATTTTTTCGTAGTTGGCAAAGTAGCCCTCCACCGGCATCAGCCGGAGCAGGCAGAACACGAGCGTCACGATGATGAACAGCGTCAGGATCGAGTGCCCGATCCGCTTGGCCAGATATTTTACCATATCCGACGTCCTTTCTTCCTAAAAAACAGAGGGCCGCTCCCGTTGCAGGGCGGCCCCTGTTGCTGCGCAGAGCGCTTAACGCGCGTCCCGGTTGGCCTCGTACTCGCTCATCGAGACATAGTGGTCCAGCACATGGATGCCCTTCAGCCGCTTGTTGGAGAAGCCGGTGGAGGCATACTGCCCCTCCCAGTAGTTCAGGCGGGTGGCCAGGTAGGCGGGCACGCTCATCCCCATGGGGATGACCAGGGCGTTCTGGATCAGCATGGCCTCGGCGTTGGCAAACGCCTCGTACCGGGCGTTGATGTCGGTGGTGATGGCCTTGGCCTGCTCCACCGCCTCCATGTAGGCCATGATGGCGTCGGCGGTCTCGCCGGTGACGATGCCGTCCTCCACGGCGGTGCGCAGGTAGGCATAGCGCCCGCCGTAGCCGCCGGGGGTCTGGTAGAAGGGATCGGTCTCGGTCTCAGGGTCGGAGTAGTCGGCGCCCCAGTTGCACATCTGGAAGCAGTACTTGCCCGCCCGGCGCACCGCCGACAGGTAGTTGTCCGCCGGCCCTGCGGTGAGGATGACGTCGATGAAGTCGGCCCCGTCGTTCAGGACGCCTTCCAGCTGCTGCTTGAACACCTGGCACTGGCGGTCCCAGTCGGGGGTGGAGGGGTTGTAGGGCATCTGCACCTTGACCGGGAAGGTGACCCCCTGGGCGGTCAGCTCCTGGATGGCAGCGTCCCGGTACTGCTTGGCGGTGTCCTCGTTGAAGAACTCGGTGATCTCGGCCAGGGCGCCGCACTGGGTGTAGTCCACCCCGTCGTCGTTGGCGCAGAAGGAGGGCGGGGTGACGGTGTTCAGCTTATAGCCCTCGTAGCCTTCGGGCGCGGTGACCGCCAGGGTGACGGCGTTGTTGATGCCGTAGAGGAACGCCTTGCGGAAGTTCGGGCTGTTGATGGCCTTGGCCCAGTTTTCCGGCTCGTATTCGTCGTCCAGGCCCTCCACGGTCTGGCCCGAGAACTCGTGGTAGAAGGGCATGAAGTTGAACAGGTAGAAGTAAGTATAGTTGGTGTTGGGCCGGTCCATCGAGACCAGGTCCCGGGTGGCCTCGTCGGCCAGCCAGCTGTCCAGGATGTCCGAGCCGATGGTGGCCTCGTCGATCTCGCCGCGCCGGACCATCTCGGGGCCGTTGACCTCGGCCTCGGCGTTGTAGATGCGGCTGACCGTCTCGATAAAGACGTTGTCGGCGTCGTAGTTTTCGGGGTTTTTGGTCATGACCCAGCTTTCCAGCGGGACGTATTCGGACAGGTAGAACGCGCCGCAGCTGTACAGCGTCTCGGCGGAGGTGGCGAACTGGTCGCCCATCTCCTCCAGCAGGGGGCCGTAGGCCGGCTCGTAGGGCAGGTAGACCAGCAGGCTCAAAAAGCCGGGGAAGTCATACGTCAGGGTATAGGTCAGGGTGTGTTCGTCCACCGCCTTGACCCCCACCGTGTCGAAGTCCACCGGCGCAAAGGTCTGGGGCTCGGCCCCGGGCGCGCTGACGGTGACGGTGCCGCCGGCGTCCACCGTGTAGGTGGTGCCGTCCTCCTCCACCAGGCCGCTGTTGGCGTTGGCCAGGTTGACCTGGTAGTCGTAGTAGGCTTCGGCCCCGGCGATGTAGGAGGTGACCAGCCCCACGTTGGAGGCGGCGTAGGCGGGGTCGAGCAGGTAGCGCAGGGCGTCCACAAAGTCCTGGGCGGTGACGGGGGCCACCACCTGGCCGTTCATGTCCACCCAGTTCTCGTCCCGCAGGTGGAAGGTCCAGGTCAGGGTGGCCTCGTCAAACTCCCACTCGGTGGCCAGGCCCTCCCGCATCACGCCCTTGTTGTCGTATTCCACCAGGGTGTCGATGCAGTTGGCGCCCACCACCATCTCGATGTCGGTGGCGGTGGTCAGATAGTTCAGGGTGGCGGGCTGGCTGGAATAGAGGATGGTATAGCTGGAGGTGTCCGCTGCGGCGGCCCCTCCGCCCGAGGAGGCGTTGCCCGAGCCGCAGGCGCTGAACAGCCCGGCGGCGCAGGCGGTGGCGGTGGTCATGCCGGCAGCTTTGAGGAACTGGCGGCGGGAAAAAGTATGACGCATGAAAAACTCCCCTTTATTCTGTATTTGGCAGCCGGCACAAAGCAAAACGGAGCAACGGATCACATCCGTTACTCCGTTGTAACATTCGCCGGCCTGTTGGCTTTGCTTGTGATGCAGTATAACATTGAAACCGGCGCATGTCAATATTTTTACTCATCTTGCGGATGAAAGCGGCTTGCCAGCCGCCCCGGAGGGCCGTCTTAGTGCGGGGCGCCCGGCGGGGGTGCGGGGGGCGTTTCGGCCGCAGGCTGGGCGGGCAGGGGGGCGCCTGCCGCTTCGGCGGCCTGCTTGGCAGCCCGCTGGGCGGCGCGCTCGGCGGCCCGCTGCTTGGCCCGGGCGGCGGCGGCCTCCTGGCGCTTTTTGGTCCGCTGCTTGACCCGGCAGGTGGCGCACAGGCCGTCGGTGCTGTCGGTGGGGATGGGCTTGCCGCAGTCGGTGCACACCCGCTTGGAGAAGCGCAGGACGCTCACCGGCCCCAGGCTGGTCAGCTGGCGCAGCTTCATCCCGTCGATGGCCTTGTGGTTGCAGCTGGATACGCACATCCCGCACTCGCTGCACCGCCAGGGGGTGACCACGATGCGGGTCTGGCCGTCGGGCAGGTCCTCAAAGCGGATGGCCCCGGCCTTGCAGTTCTTTTCGCACCGGCCGCAGCCGAAGCACTTGCTGGTGAAGGCCGGCAGGTATACCCCGTAGTGGAAGGGGGTGACGGTGGCGGTCTTGAGCTGTTTGAGCCGCTCGTTCAAAGCGTAGCGGAAAGGCTGGATGGTGTTGTCCGCGTCCTCCTGGAGGCCGGGCAGCATCCGCAGCAGCTGGCGGGTGCCGTTTTTGGAGGTGTCGCCCATGTGGGCGAACATCTCCCGGCGGGACAGCTCCTTGGCCTGGTAGGGGGCCTCGTCGGGCTGGTAGGCCAGGGTGATGCGGGCGTCGAAGAGGGGCTGGCCCAGAAATTCCACCAGGCGGGTCAGGTTGCTGCGCAGCAGGGCGGCGCAGCGGTCGTTCTCGCACTCGCCGCAGGGGGTCAGGTCCAGCACCAGCTTTTTGTTCAGGGCCAGGTAGGCCAGGGCCTCCCAGCAGAGGGCGCCCACGCAGGCGCGGACGATGTCGTTGTGGCGGGCGCTCTGCTCGCAGCCGATCCACACCGTCTCGTTGTCGGCGCCCGCCTGGGACAGGTCCCGCTGGACCTGCTCGCTGGAGGGGATGATGCACCGGGTGCGGCAGACCGACACGCACAGCCCGCAGTCGGTGCACAGGTCCCAGTCCTTGGCCAGGTTGGGGCGGCTGAACACATCCTCCCCGTAGGGGCAGATGTCCTTGCAGTCGGTGCACTGTTCCCGGTGGGGGTGCAGGTTCCAGCACTGCTTGCGGTCGATCTCGGGGTGGCTGTTGTTCATCAGCACGTTCATGGCGACTTTGGTGAAGATGCTCATGGGAAATCAGACCTCTTTTGCAGATGTTTGGGCCGCAGTGCGGGGGGCCGGGTCGGTGACGCTGGTCACCTGGGCGTTGGCCAGCAGAAAGGCCTCCACCTTTTGGGCCACCAGAGCGGCGGCCACGGCGTCGGGGCTCAGCACCTTGCGGATCTCGGCCTCGGGGGCGTTGTGCTGGGCGGCCAGGCGGCGGTACTCGGCGTTCACTTCGTCGGTGTGGGCCACGATGCCCTCCGCCTCCGAAATGGCCTTGGCGGCCAGCACGCTGCGCAGCCGCTTTTCGGCATTTTTGCGGAAGCTGGCGTGCAGCCCCTCAGGGGTGGTGCGGCAGCTCTTGCAGTAGGCATCCATGGGGATGCCGCTCTTTTTCAGCTTTTCTTCCAGCTGCTGGTACTCCCGCCGGGCCTCGGCGGCCACCTGCTTTTCGGGCAGGTCCACGGTCAGGTTGGCCCCGGCCATGTCCAGCAGGTCCCGGCCGGCCTTGCGGTCGGCGGCGGTCTCGTGGATGGCCTGTTTCTCCTTGCGGATCTGGACCTTCATGGCCTCCAGCGAGTCAAAGCCGCGGCTGCGGGCAAAGTCCTCGTCGGCGGCAGGGATGTGCTTTTCTGCAATGGCATGCAGCCGGATGGAGAACTGGGCGGTGACGCCGGACAGCTCCGGGACCTGAAAGTCCTGGGGATAGGTGACCTCCACCTCGAAATGGTCGCCGGCGTTGTGGCCGTAGAAGGCCCGCTCGATGGCGGGGGTCAGCTTGCCGGTGCCCAGCACGATGGTGGCCTTTTCGGTCTTGCTGTCGGGGATGGGCTGGCCGTCCCGGAAGCCCTCGGAATCAAAGGTGACTTTGTCCCCCCGCTTGGCGGGGCCTTCGGTGGGGGTGTAGTAGGCGTGGAGGCGGCAGCGGTGGGTCACCTCCTGGTCCACGGTGCGGTCCAGCACCGGGCGGACGTGCCGGGTGACGGCCAGGCCCTTGTACTGGCCAAGGGTGACGCGGGGGGTCTTGTTTGCCATAGCGCAGCCCCTCCCCTCAGCAGTCGGTGCAGGCGCCGCCGGCCGACAGCCAGTCGGTGTCCAGGGTGACCGAGCCGTCCTCCCACACGAAGGAGGGGATGCCGATGCGGCCTTCGGCCTTGGCCTCGTCGTAGACGGGCAGGGTGTCCCGCATGGCCAGGAAGGCCCGCAGGTTCTTGGTGCTCTCGGTGATGTCCACATATTCGTAAGGGATGCCCTTGTCGTCCAGCAGCTGCTTGACTTCGCGGCAGGTGGAGCAGATGGGGGCTCCGTATAATTTCAGCATAGGTTTTACCTCCTGTATATTCAAAACGTGCGTTAGGGTGTATCTGAGAAGTCAAAAATGCTGGGATATTCGCCAAAAAGCGCCAGATGCAAGGCGCATGAGCGCCGAAACTCTTGCGCTTAGCCGATTTTCGCGGCGTGGGACGGTGCCCGCTTGCGAAAACCGGAGCGCTGCGCCAGCCGTGCCTTCGCTGCTTCGTCCGCAGGACGCGCTCGGCGCGGCTGCTT
>DXBJ01000024.1 GCA_019116585.1 Candidatus Faecalibacterium gallistercoris
GTATCCCCCTGGGGACAAAATTGAGCGCTGAACCGCGCACTCGGCCTTGCGGCCTCGCACACTCTCAGCGCTCAATTTCCCTGTATGTGTCCCGTCCATCCGCACATGTCGGCTGGACGGGACTTTTTTGATAGTCTGACGGCGCGGCCACAACCGGCAGGGGAGCGCCGCTTTTTTGTGGCGCAGGCAGCGCAAAGGCGGGGCTCCGAAAAGCCCCGCCTTCGCAAGTGCAAGATCCCTACACCACAAGGAAACCTTATTTGACCAGGATCACGTCCTGACCCTGGGTGACCTTGCCGGTGGCGATGGGCTCGACACTGGTAAAGTCATCGGTATTGGTGACGACCACAGGGGTGGTCAGCTTATAGCCGGCGGCAGAAATGGCGGCCATATCGAACTTGAGCAGCAGCTGGCCTTTCTTGACCCTGTCGCCCACCTTGACCTTGGGCTCGTAGCCCTTGCCCTTCAGCTCGACGGTATCCATGCCCACATGGATCAGGACTTCCAAGCCATTGTTGCCCATGATGCCCACGGCATGGCTGGTCTCGGCCACCTGTTCGATGGTGCCGTCAAAAGGAGCGACCACTTCGCCCTTGGAAGGCTCGATGGCGCAGCCCTTGCCCAGCGCCTCGCTGGAGAAAACAGGATCGTCGATCTCGCTCAGGATGCGGATCTCGCCTTCCAGCGGAGCGCAGACGATCTTATCGCCGGTGGGGGCGGCGGCAGGCGCCGGCTCTTCTTTTTTGTGGAACAGGTTGGAAAAGAATCCCATAGTATTTTTGTCTCTCCTTATCATGCCAAATTTGCCGTTCTCCCCGCAGGGCCAGGCCTGCGGGGCTGTCAGCGAACAGCTTATTCCTATGCCATTCTACCACATTTTCCACTGATTTACAGCAGAAAAACGCACAACATTTATATTTCGTGAATCAGTATAAAATGACACGCCGTTTCTTGTGCAAATTGACTTCGGACGTCACAGCTCGTAGGCCCTGCGCAGGGCGTCGTAGGCGGCGTCCTCGTTCTCGCTGCGGACCAGGAGGGAAATATCCAGGTCGCTGGTGGTGATGAGGTGCACTTCGATGCCGGCTGCGGCCAGGGCGCTGAGGGCGCGGGCGGCCACGCCGCAGCTGGCCACCATCTCCTCGCCGAACAGGTTCAGCTTGGAGTAGCCCACGCTGATGAGGGGGGCGGCCTTGGCGTCAGGGTCCAGCTTGGCGGCCGAGATGGCCTTCATGACCAGGGGCAGGTCGCCGCTGGAGGCGGTGAAGCTGAAATCCAGCTGGGTGCCGTGGGGGGCGCTCTGGCTGATCATGTCCACCACGATGCCGGTGTCCGCAAAGATCTGCAAATACCGGGCCAGACTTCCGGCGCTGAACGCCGCGTCCTGCACACTGATCATCATGACGCCGGGTTCGACGCTGATTTTCGATACTCCGTACATAATCATGCTCCCTTCTGCCTTACCGCGAGGTAAGGCTGTGTCCAAGTGCTTTTTCGTTCCAGTGTCTGAGACCGACTCAGGCAAGCTCCAGAAACGCCGCGTCGATGTACTTTTCCGCCACGGCGCGGATGTAGTCATAGCTGAAATCGCTGTAGTTGGCCCGCACTCCGTGGGCGGCGGCCAGCTCGGGGGTGTAGTCCCGGTAGAGATAGGCCCGCACATCCGATTTGCCCGCCCCGTAATGGGTGACGGTGGGGTGGAGGCGGGGGTCCAGCACTTCCAGCTGGACGGCGCCGTCCGGGCTGGTGGTCTTTTGCAGCTGCAGGGTCAGGACCGCGCCGATCAGCTGGTCCTTTTTGCTCTGGGTGCTGAGGAAGTTGCCCAGCGAATAGGCGACGAACACCTGCCGCCCGTCCGACGCCGTGAGCCACCCGGCGTTTTGCAGCACATGGGGGTGGGTGCCGACGATCACGTCCGCGCCCCAGTCGGCCAGCTGCTGGGCCAGGGCCCGCTGGGCGTCGGTGACGGTGTGGCTGTCCTCCACCCCCCAATGGGCGCCCACCACCACAAAGTCGGCCAGCTGCGCCGCCTGCCGGACCTGCTGTTCCATCACATCGGTCTGGCTGGTGTAAATGATGTTGGCCTCCATGGCGTCGCTGCGGGGGATGCCGTTGGTGTGCTCGGTATAGGACAGGTAGGCGATGGTGATGCCGTTGACGGTGTGGAGGGGGATGGAGCCGTAATCGCTCTCGCCCCGCCACAGGCCGGTGGTGACCACGTCGCCGGGCATGGACGCCCAGAAGCGCAGGGTGGCGGCGATCCCTTTGGCCCCCTTGTCATACGTATGGTTGTTGGAAAGGCTGAACACCCGGAACCCCGCCCGGTAAAGCGCCCGGGCGCAGTCCCCGGGGGTGGAAAAGCAGGGGTAGGTGGAGGGCGCCAGCTCGTCGGTGCAGAGGGTCTCCTGGTTGATCCAGTTCACATCGAAATCCCGGTAGAAGGGGACCATCTCCGCATAGCAGAAGTCAAAGCTGTAGGGGGCGTCCCCCACGGCCCGGGCCGCGGCCTGCTGGTAGATCTTGGAGTGGATCAGGTTGTCGCCGGTGGCGGAGAACCGCACGGTGTTCACCTGGGGCTCGGGTTCGGGCTGGGGTTCCGGCTCGGCGGGGAGGCTGGAAACGGGCGGAGGCTCGGCCGCCCCGGCCGGAGCGGAGGCCGGCTCCCCGGGCCGGAAGCCGCCCAGGCCGATGCAGAGGGCCAGCGCCGCCGCCAGGGCTGCGCCGGCGCACCAGAGGGGCAGGCCCTTGGGGCCGGGGCCCGCCGCATGCCGGCCGGGAGGTCCGGAAACAGGAAACGTCATCGTCAGTTCCTCCTTTCACAGGAGGCGGGCGGGTCAGCGCTCGGCGATCAGGTCGCTCATGTTGTACAGGCCCGGCTCCTTCTTGGCAAGGTAGAGGGCGGCGTTGATGGCCCCGTTGGCAAATACGCTGCGGGAATAGGCGGTGTGCTTGAGGGTGACCACCTCGTCGGGCCCGCAGAACAGGACCTCGTGGTCGCCCACGATGCTGCCGCCCCGGACCGAGCTGATCCCGATCTCCATGGGATCGCGCTTTTCCCGCACCGAGGCGCGGTCGTAAACGTAGTGGTAAGCGCCGCCGGCCTGCTCGTTGACGGCGTCGGCCAGCATCAGCGCGGTGCCGCTGGGGGCATCCACCTTGTTGTGGTGGTGCTGCTCCACGATCTCCACGTCGTAGGCGCCGCCCAGGATGGCCGAGGCCCGCTTGCACAGCTCGATCAGCAGGTTGATGCCGAGGGACATATTGGCGCTTTTGAACACCGGGACGCTGCGGGACAGCTGGACGATCTTCAGGTTCAGCTCATCCGACATGCCGGTGGTGCACAGGACGATGGGGGTCTTGTGGGCCTCGCAGTAGGGGAGGATCTTCTCCACCGCCGCCGGCGAGCTGAAGTCGATGATGACGTCGCCCCGGCCCGCCAGGCTTTCCGGGCTGGCAAAAACGGGGATGCCGTTCTGTTCGCCGGCGTGCAGGTCGATGCCTGCCACCACCTTGCAGTCGTCCCGCTGGGCAATCATATCGCAGAGCACATGGCCCATCCGGCCCCCGATGCCCTGAATGACAAGTTCCGTCATGGTTTTGGCTTCCTTTCCTTTTTGAGTGACTGACAGGTGAGGCAAATGCCCGGAAAGAGAGGTCCTTGCCGGGCATTCGCGTTGCTGCATTATTTCAGCAGGCCGCAGGCGCGCAGGGTCTGCTCGATCTTGGCTTTCTGGGCGTCGCCCGGCTCCACCAGGGGCAGCCGGCACTTGCCGGCGTCCCAGCCCAGCAGGTTCATGGCATACTTGACCGGGATGGGGTTGACGTCGCAGAACATGGCGTCGCACAGGGGCAGCATCTCCAGCTGAAGGCGGCGGGCCTCGGCGGTGTCGCCGTCAAACCAGGCCTTGCAGCAGTTGTGCACCAGGGTGGGGGCGATGTTGGACACCACGCTGATGACCCCCTTGCCCCCCAGGGACAGCAGGGGCAGCACCTGGTCGTCGTTGCCCGAGTAGAGGTTCAGCGCGTCGCCGCAGAGTGCCGCGATCTGGGCCACCTGGGCGATGTTGCCCGAGGCTTCCTTGATGCCGTTGATCAGCGGGTGCTCGCTCAGCTTTTGGGCAGTCTCCGGCTTGATGTTGACGCCGGTGCGGGACGGCACATTGTAGAGGATGACCGGGATGCCGCCGGCTTCGGCCATGGCGGTAAAGTGGGCGATCAGGCCGGCCTGGCTGGTCTTGTTGTAGTAGGGGGTGACCATCAGCAGGGCGTCGGCGCCGCAGTTGGCCGCGCCGGCGGCCAGGGCGCAGCCGTGGGCCGTGTCGTTGGAGCCGGCCCCCGCCACCACCGGCACCCGGTGGGCCACCGTGTCCACCGCGAACTTGATGGCGGACAGCTGCTCGGCGTCGGTCATGGTGGAGCACTCGCCGGTGGTGCCGCAGATGATAATGGCGTCGGTGCCGCGGGCGATCTGGTCCTCAAGGATCTGCCCCAGCACATCGAAATGGATGCTTCCGTTGTCGTGCATCGGGGTGATGACGGCCACGCCTGCACCTGTGAACACAGGCTTTTTCATCATAACTAGGCTCTCCTTTACTGTGATATGGGGTGGGCGCTTCCCAGCGCAGAGGGATCAGTCCAGATAGCCCTTGGCTGCCAGCAGCTCGGCCAGCAGGACGCCGCCGCCGGCCGCACCCCGCAAGGTGTTGTGGCTCATGCAGGCAAACTTGTAGTCAAAGAGGGTGTCCTCCCGCAGGCGGCCGATGCAGACGGCCATGCCGTGCTCGGTGTCGCGGTCCAGCTTGGGCTGGGGGCGGTCGTTCTCCTCAAAATAGTGGAGGAACTGCTTGGGCGCGCTGGGCAGCTCCAGCTCCTGGGCGGGGCCGCGGAACTCCTTCCACGCCGCGAGGATCTGCTCTTTGGTGGGCTTCTTTTCAAAGCTGACAAAGACGGCGGCGGTGTGGCCGTCCGATACGGGGACCCGGAAGCACTGGGCCGTGATGACGGGCCCCTCGGCGTTGACGATCCGGTCGCCCTCGATGTGGCCCCACAGCTTGAGGGGCTCCTGCTCGCTCTTCTCCTCCTCGCCGCCGATGTAGGGGATCACGTTGTCGACGATCTCGGGCATCCGGTCAAAGGTTTTGCCCGCGCCCGAAATGGCCTGATAGGTGCAGACCAGGGCCTTGGTGACCTTGAAATCCTTCATCAGGGGGTGGAAGGCGGGCACGTAGCTCTGCAGGCTGCAGTTGGACTTGACGGCGATGAAGCCCCGCCGGGTGCCCAGGCGCCGGCGCTGGGCCGGGATGATCTCGATGTGGTCGGCGTTGATCTCGGGCACCACCATGGGCACGTCGGGGGTGCCGCGGTTGGCGCTGTTGTTGGAGACCACCGGGCACTCGGCCTTGGCATAGGCTTCTTCCAGGGCTTTGATCTCGCTTTTGGGCATGTTCACGGCGCAGAAGATAAAGTCTACCTGGGCGGCGATCTGCTCCACCTGGGCGGCGTCCTGCACCACCATATCCCGGACGCTTTCGGGCATGGGGGTGGGCATGGCCCAGCGGCTGCCCACCGCCTCCGCATAGGTCTTGCCCGCACTGCGGCTGGAGGCCGCCAGAACGGTCAGTTTGAACCAGGGGTGATGTTCCAGCAGGGTAACGAACCGCTGCCCGACCATGCCGGTGGCGCCGACGACGCCCACCTTGTAATACTGCTTTTTCATTTCCAGCACCTTTCCTTTCAGCGCCGGGGGCCGGTTTTGGCAGAAAAGCCCTTTGCCGGCAAACCACGGCTTGCAAACCGGACTGTCATGTTCTATAATAAAGACCAGTTGATAAAATTTATAATATCATTGATACGGCACCCGTGTCAACCCACTGGAAAGGCGAATACATCCCATGTTGAAAAAAGATTTTTGGTACGATCTCCCCAAAGAGCTGATTGCGCAGGAACCGGCCAGCCCCCGCGACGCGGCGCGGCTGATGGTGCTGCACCGCGACAGCGACGCGATAGAGCACCGCATCTTCCACGATCTCCCGGAGTATCTTATGCCGGGGGACCTGCTGGTGGTGAACAATTCCAAGGTATTGCCGGCCCGGATCGTGGGCGTCAAGCAGCCCACCGGCGCCGTCTGTGAGCTGCTGCTTCTGCGGCAGGTGAAGGGGGACCAGTGGGAGTGCCTGGCCAAACCCGGCAAGCGGATGCACCCGGGCAACGTGGTCACCTTCGGCGACGGCACCCTGACCGCCACGGTGGACCAGACCATGGAGGACGGCAACAAGCTGGTGACCTTCCGCTACGACACCGAAACGCTGTACGAAAAGCTGGACGCCTTTGGCAAAATGCCGCTGCCCCCCTACATCACCAAGCAGCTGGAGGATCAGAGCCAGTACCAGACCGTCTACGCCAAAGAGCTGGGCAGCGCCGCCGCCCCCACCGCCGGCCTCCACTTCACCCCCGAGCTGATGGACGCCATCCGGGCCAAAGGGGTGGGCATCGCCGAGGTGACCCTCCATGTGGGGCTGGGCACCTTCCGCCCGGTGCAGGAGGACGAGATCACGGACCACAAAATGCACAGCGAGTGGTATTCCATCAGCGAGGAGACCGCCCGCCAGATCCGGCAGACCAAGGCCGCCGGACGCCGGGTGATCGCGGTGGGCACCACCAGCTGCCGCACCCTGGAGGCGGTGGCCGCCCGGTACGGCGAGATCCAGGCCTGCAGCGGCAACACCAGCATCTTCCTCTACCCCGGGGTGCCCTTCCGGTGCATCGACGGGCTCATCACCAACTTCCACCTGCCCGAGAGCACCCTCATCATGCTGGTGTCGGCGTTCTACGGCTACGACAAGACCATGGCCGCCTACCGCGCCGCCGTGGAAGAGCGGTACCGCTTTTTCTCTTTCGGGGACGCGATGTTGATCGTTTGACGGCCGGCCCCCGGCCCCAAAGCCCTGCCCGGATGCACCTGCCGTCCGGGCAGGGCAGCGTGTCGCAAAAGCGCCACGCTTTAGGGGGAACCCATTTCTGCCCGCATACGCGGGACAGAAATTCCTTCCCCCTGGTGGTTGCGGTTCCCTGCTTTTGCTGCGCCCGTCGCAGCGGGCTTGCAAAAAGCAGACCGCTGCCCCTGCTCCGCTTCGGCTGTTTCGTCCGCTGGACGCGCCTCAGCTTCGCAGTCCCTGGGGACAAAATTGAGCGCTGAACCACGCACTCGGCCTTGCGGCCTCGCACACTCTCAGCGCTCAATTTCCCTGTATGTGTCCCGTCGTATGTGTCCCGTCCATCCCGCACCTGCCGTCCGGGCAGGGCTTTTTGACACGGTGTGAAAAATTTACAAAATCTTCACTTGCGCTGACGGCGCGTCAGGTTTATATTGGAGGTATCCGGAAGGATACAACAGATCCATGGGGAGGAATGTGAACGTGAACGTGACCGCAAAAGAAGAGACGGCCCCAAAGCCCCGCTACGCGCTTTTGGATGAGCTGCGCGGGCTGGCCCTCATCAGCATGATGGGGTACCACGCCATGTGGGACCTGGTGTATATGTTCGGGCTGGACGCGCCGTGGTATGGCGGACTGGCCGGCTTTTTGTGGCAGCAGATCACCTGCTGCGTGTTCGTCCTGCTGTCCGGCTTCTGCCTGCGGCTGGGGCGCCATCCGATCCGGCGGGGGCTCATCGTGTTCGGGGGCGGGGCGCTGGTCACCCTGGTGACCCTGGTGGCCATGCCGGCGGATCTGGTGCTGCTGGGGGTGCTGACCTTTCTGGGTTCGGCCATGATCCTCACAGGAGCGCTGCGGCCTTTGCTGGAAAAGCTGCCGGCCTGGGCCGGGCTTGCCGGCAGCATCCTGCTGTTTGTGGTGACGCGGGAGGTCAACAGCGGCTATCTCGGCTGGGGGGACTGGGTCATCGCCTGGCTGCCCGGGACGCTGTACCGAAACCTTCTGACCGCCTTCCTGGGTTTTCCGGGCCCGGGGTTCTATTCCACCGATTACTTTTCCCTGATGCCCTGGCTGTTCCTGTTCTGGGCCGGGTATTTCCTGCAGAAGATGGTGGGCCGGGAACGGATGGAGCCTCTGCGCGCCTCGGTCTGCCCGCCGCTGGGCTGGATAGGCCGCCACTCGCTGCTGCTGTACCTGCTGCATCAGCCGGTGATCTACGGCGTCCTCATGGCCTGGAACGCCCTGCGCTGAAAATAGGGCTTGACAACCGGCCCGCCGGATGGTATTCTTTTGGCAACGGTTAAGTTTAGCTAACCGCTCCTGTCTGCGCTGGGACCCCGGCGCTTTTTCAGGGGCGCTGAATTAGTTATAGCTAACTACATCCCAACATTCCAATACGAAAAGAGGTTCGATCACAATGAGCAAGGTTGCAATCGTTTACTGGAGTTCCACCGGCAACACCGAGACCATGGCCAACTGCATTGCCGAGGGCGCAGGGGCCAGCGCCACCGTCCTGGCCTGCGCGGACGTCACCCCCGACGTCCTGGCCGGCTACGATGTGGTGGCGTTCGGCTGCCCCGCCATGGGCGCCGAACAGCTGGAAGAAGGGGAGTTCGAGCCCATGTTCTCCTCCGTCGAAGGGGCGCTGAACGGCAAGAAGGTCGCGCTGTTCGGCTCCTACGGCTGGGGCGACGGCCAGTGGATGCGGGACTGGTGCGAGCGCGCCAAGGGCGACGGCGCCGTCCTGTTCAGCGAGGAGGGGCTGATCTGCAACGAGACCCCCGATGAGGACGCCCAGGAGGCCTGCCGCAAGCTGGGCGCCAGCCTGGCCGCCTGGTAAATCCTGGCAGGGAGCCCCGCCTGTATAAAAAACCTCCCCTGCGGGCATACTGCCTGCAAAGAGAGGTGATAAGCATGGAGAACAAAGGCGTCATCTGCGATGTCAGCGAGTGCCGCTACAACGTCGATTGCTGCAAGTGCAACCTGCCCCAGATCAAAGTGACAGAGCACTGCGCATCCGGCAGCTGCGGCAGCCAGCAGGTGGAGAATCCCCACTTCTGCCAGAGCTACGAAAAGAAGTAAAAGCCCCGCGTAAAAAGTTCCCCCGCCGCGCATCCGTTCCAGGATGGGCAGCGGGGGAATTTTGGCGTAAGGGGGCGCCCTTCAGCGCAGGGTGACGTTGCAGGTGGCCAGGCTGCGGACCAGGGTGTCCACGCTCTCCCGCATCTGGATGCTGTTCATCCCCAGCTGGAAGGCGGTCTGGACGTTGGCCCGGCTGTCGTCGATGAAGATGCACTCGCTGGCGGTGAGGCGGTACCGGTCCAGCAGGCACTGGTAGATCCGGGGGTCGGGCTTGTTGATGTGGACGTCGCAGGAGGCGACGCCGCCGTCAAAGACGCCCTCCAGCCCGCGGCTCATCAGCAGGGGCAGGATGTCCTCCGGGATGTTGCTCAGGTAATAGACGCAGTACCCGTGGTTTTTCAGGCGGCGGACCAGCTCCACCATCCGGCGGCGGACACGGAGGATGCTGGTCCAGTTTTCCAGCACTTCCTGCACCTCAAAGGCGCAGCCTTCCTCCCCGGCGGCGGCCAGCATGGCCTGGTTGCCCTCGTAGCGGGTGCACAGGCCGGCGTCCAGCTTCTGCCAGGTCTCGCTGCCAAAGGTCAGCCGGTAGACTTTTTCCTCAATGGCGGCGTTGCAGAACCGGTCCAGCAAAAAATCCCTGGGGTCAAAATCCACCATCACCCCGCCAATATCAAAAATCACATTTTTATACATAGGCATTCTCCATATGGTGCACGTTTTTCGCTTTCCTGCATAGTATAGCACATCGGCACCGGTGATTTCCACTGGTTTTTTCCGCAAAAGGGAAGGGGGCACGCAGGATGACATTCCGCGAACTGAGCAAAAAGGAAGTTGTGCAGCTGAAAGAAGGGGCCTGCCTGGGCAGGATCGACGATATGGTCATCGACCCGGAGACTGCCCGGGTCGAAAAGCTGCTGATGCTGGGCAGGCCCAAACTGTTCGGGCTGCTGGGCCGGGACGAGACGCTGGTCATCGGCTGGGACGAGATCCAGAAGATCGGGGCCGACGCCCTGCTGGTGACCACCGAGCTGCCCGGGGACGATGCCCGGGAGGCAAAAAAGCCCGGCCTGCTGGAGCGGCTGCTGGGCCGGTAAGAAGCCCGCCGCTTGTAAGATTTCACAATAAAACAGGTAGACTTTATGTCAAATTGCGCTATAATAGGAGACGGTTTGAGCCAAAACAGCACATGGACAGGGGACGCCGGGCGGAACCGGCGCCGCCCTGGAGTGTGCCTGAAACGCCTCGGCTCTGCCTTCTCAGATACACCCTGACATAGGAGAGCAGAAAGTGGAGTTTGCATGAAACATGAGCATACGGCGGCTGCCCTGGGCGTCGGGCTTGTCCGGGGGATCTTTCCGCCCCTGGCGGCGGGGATCTTCCTGGTCCTGACGGAATGGGTGGCCCGGGGCGAATGGACCCCGGAGATCTGGACGGAATACATCCGCCCGCACTACGAATCCTATATCCTGTCCTGGATGCTGCTGGCCCTGATCTGGGCGGTGGTGGACACCGTCACCCGTCTGGCCCCGCTGGCGACCTTTGTGTCGGGCTGCGCGGGGCTGGTCCCGGCGGCGGTCAATTTTTACACGCTGCAGCTGCGGGGCGAGCCGTTCCTCCCCTGGGACCTGACCCAGGTGAAGGAGGCAGCCGGCGTGGCGGCCGCAGCCGGGCTGAAGGTGCAGCCCAGCATGGTCTGGGCAGGGGGCGCCCTGCTGACCCTGACGGCCCTGTCCCATTTCCTGTACCGGCGGCGGGGCCGGCCGGCGCTGCCGGTGCGGCTGGTCAGCATCACTGCTTCGCTGGCGGCTCTGCTGGCCCTGGTGTTCGGCGTGTTTCTGCAGCCGGCGGTGACCCAGTCCTTCGGCATCTATCCCGACGCCTGGATGCAGGACCGGTACTATAGATGGTATGGGGTCATCACCGGATTTATGACCAACCTGACCAACCTGGAGATCGACGAGCCGGAGGGCTACAGCGAGGAGGCGGTGAACGCCCTGCTGGACGAGACGGAGGCCGCCGGAGCGATCCGGACGGGGCCCAACTTCCCGGACAGTTATGCGGCCCGCACCGACCCCGCCGCCATCGAGAAGGAGCCCACCATCATTTATGTGATGGACGAATCCTACTGGGACGTCAGCGAGCTGGAACAGTACGGCGTCACCTTCGACACCGACGTCTCGCCCAACCTCCACGCCCTGCAGCAGACCAGCGCGTACGGCAAGGTGTACAGCCCCAGCTTTGGCGGCGGCACCTGCGACGTGGAGTTCGAGGCCCTGACCGGCCACTCGGTGGGCTTCCTGCCCTCGGGGTGCAAGCCCTACCAGCAGCATGTCACCCGGCCCATGTTCGCGCTGCCTTCCTATTTAAAAGACAGGGGATACCAGACCGCGGCGGTCCACTGCTACTACGCCAAATACTGGAGCCGGAACACCGCCTACCCCAACCTGGGCTTTGACGATTTTGTCAGCCTGGAGGATATGCGCGGAGTGGAAAAGGTCCGGGGCTACTACTGGAAAGGGGGCCTCGTCACCGACGCCTCAATGGGCGAGCAGATCATCGGGGAATACGAGCGGCTCAAGGCCGCCTCGGATGCGCCGGTCTTTCTCCATGCGGTGACCATGCAGAACCACACCAACTACAACGCCGCCAACTACCCCGACGACCAGCGGGTCCACGTCACCAGCGCGCCGGCCGGCCTCAAGGCCAGCACGGTGGGCGCGCTGGAGGACTTTGCCACCGGCGTGCGGGACGCCGACGCGCTGCTGGGGCAGCTGGTGAGCTATTTTTCCCAGGTGGACGAGCCTGTCATCCTGGTGTTCTGGGGGGACCACTACAACCCCATCGACTCGGGCTACGACGTCTACACCGCCACCGGCTACGCCAGCGCGGACAGCGCCGACCCCCGGCTGCACCAGACCACCCTGCTGATGTGGTCCAACTACAGCAATTATCAGGTGGATCTCGGGACCATTGCCGCCTACGAGATCTCGCCGGTCATGATGGACCTGTTCGGGCTGGAGCAGCCCCTCTACTTCCAGTACCTGAACCGGCAGCTGCGCTACGGCTACCGCAGCTGCACCGGCGGCGTGACGGTGAACTGGGACGGCACAGTGGGCCGGGGCCTGACCGGGCGCCAGACCGCCTGGCGGCAGGACCACTGGCTGCTGCAGTACGACCTGATGTTCGGCAAGGGGTACGCCCTGGACCGGATGGGCCTTCAGCTGGAAAAAACAGAGTAAAATCCCCCGCAAATACGAAAATCGGTCTTGCAACCGGGCCCGCAGTGTGGTATCATATTACAGGTGTGTCCGGCCAGACCGGCCGGCCGCCGGAACGCATCACACACGCATCACTATGCCCTTATGTGCCTCCTGCGGGAGGTGGAGGGCAGTCCGCATCCCCCTGTACCATGCGGGGCGGGCGGATCACGGTGTGCGGAGGTAAAACAATTTGGAGGTAATGTAACATGGCAGTCATTTCTATGAAGCAGCTTCTCGAAGCAGGCGTGCACTTCGGTCACCAGACCCGCCGCTGGAACCCCAAGATGGCGAAGTATATCTTCACCGAGCGCAACGGCATCTATATCATCGACCTGCAGAAGACCGTCAAGAAGCTGGATGAGGCTTACAACTACGTCAAGGAAGTCGCAGCCGAGGGCGGCGAGATCCTGTTCGTCGGCACCAAGAAGCAGGCCCAGGAGTCCATCCGCGACGAGGCCACCCGCTGCGGCATGCACTACGTCAACGCCCGCTGGCTGGGCGGCATGCTGACCAACTTCCGCACCATCCGCAAGCGCATCGACCGGATGGAGCAGCTGAAGAAGATGCAGGAGAACGGCACCTTCGAGCTGCTGCCCAAGAAGGAAGTGGCCAAGCTGGAGCTGGAGATGGAGAAGCTGGACAAGTACCTGGGCGGCGTGAAGAACATGAAGACCCTGCCCAAGGCCCTGTTCATCGTCGATCCCCACAAGGAGCGCATCGCCGTCTCCGAGGCCCGCAAGCTGCACATCCCCATCATTGCGATCGTCGATACCAACTGCAACCCCGATGAGATCGACTGGGTCATCCCCGGCAACGACGACGCCATCCGCGCTGTCAAGCTGATCGCCGGCGCCATGGCGGACGCCGTCCTGGAGGGCAAGCAGGGCAACCAGGAGGCCGCCCCCGCTGAGGAAGCCGCCAACGCCTGATTTCTCCGCCCGGATACCCCAACGTATAGAATAGGAGAGGATTACAATGGCTATTTCTGCAAAGGACGTTATGGAGCTGCGCAAGCAGACCGACTGCGGCATGATGGAGTGCAAGAAGGCTCTGACCGACGCCGAGGGCGATTTTGCCAAGGCCATCGAGCTGCTGCGTGAGCGCGGCCTGGCCACCGCCGCCAAGAAGGCCGGCCGTGTGGCCGCCGAGGGCATGGTCTACGCCGACTACTGCGCCGAGTGCAAGGTGGGCGTGGTCATCGAGGTCAACGCCGAGACCGACTTCGTCGCCAAGAACGACAAGTTCGTCGAGTTCGTCAAGGAAGTCTCCAAGGTCATCATGCAGCAGAACCCCGCCGACGTCGAGGCTCTGATGGGCTGCAAGATGGGCGAGGGCACGGTGGATGACGCGCTCAAGCAGCTGATCCTGGTCATCAAGGAGAACATCAAGGTCCGCCGTTTTGTCCGCTACGAGGGCCCCTGCGCCGCTTACGTCCACGGCGGCGGCACCCACGCCGTCCTGGTCAACTTCGAGACCTCCGACGAGATCGCCGCCAAGCCCGAGTTCGCGGCTTACGGCAAGGACATCGCCATGCAGATCGCTGCCGCCAACCCCAGCTACCTGGACGAGGCCAGCGTCCCCGCTGCCGTTGTTGACAAGGAAAAGGAAATCATGCTGGTCCAGATGGCCAACGATCCCAAGAACGCCAACAAGCCCGAGGCCGTCAAGATCAAGATGATCGAGGGCAAGATGAAGAAGTACTACAAGGAGAACTGCCTGGTGGACCAGGAGTTCGTCAAGGACAGCGAGCTGTCTGTGGCACAGTACACCGCCAAGGTGGCCAAGGAGCTGGGCGGCGAGATCAAGATCGTCAAGTTTGCCCGCTTCCAGAAGGGCGAGGGCCTGGAGAAGCGCAGCGACGACTTCGCCGCTGAAGTTGCCAGCATGGTGAAGTAAGCCATCCGGCACAAGTCCCATACAAGCAGAAGGCGCGGTATCGGCAAGGATACCGCGTCCTTTTTTGCTGCCGGGCCCAAAAGTTTGCTCGCAGCCCTTGACTTTTGTACTTTCCTGTGCTAAAGTGAATGGGTAACCATCCCCAGCAAGGACAGGAGGCCCTTATGCCCATGCAAGATAAAAACCCCAGACGCAACGCCCTGACCGACGCACTGTTTGACGCCATCCTCAGCCTGCAGGACCGGGAAGAGTGCTACCAGTTTTTCGACGACCTGTGCACGGTCAAGGAGATCGCCGATATGTCCCAGCGGCTGGAGGCCGCCAAGCTCCTGCTGGCGGGCAAGACCTATGAGCAGATCGTCAAATCGGCCGAGATCAGCACCGCCACCATCAGCCGGATCAACCGCTGCATCCAGTACGGCAGCGGGGGCTACCAGATCGTGATCGACCGGATGGCCCAAAAGCAGGGGGACAAGTAAGTCTGGCACCCCGGGCGGTCCGGCGGCATAGACTGGCGTATCCACAAAGAGAAAGGGAGGATACCCACTATGACCAACGCCCCGTGTTCCGGCATCGAGCCCCGCTCGATGGACCAGACCGTCCTCGATTTGATGGGGGCTGTCGCCCTGCAGGAAAAAGCCCTGAGCGAAGTCCTCTGTGCCGAAAGCCAGAAGATGCGGGCAGCCCTGGACCTGGAGGACCTCGACCTGGGCAAGCTGCTGGAAATGAACGACTCGGCCGTCAGCCTGATCCATGCCGTGGCCAACCTCGGCCTGCTGCTCAAGGATAAGCTGGAGCTGATCGTCAACAACCTGCCCTACGAGGGAAGCGCCAGCGGCTCGGCCGACGGGGGCGACCCCATCGGCTGAGGCGGCAGCCCTCCCGGGAAACAAGCCGCCGGAAAAGGCGTCGTTTTTTGGCGCGCGGAGCCCGTCCCACCTTATGGGACGGGCGCTTTGCGCTGTCCGCCCGCTGGTTAATATGGAAAATTTATTAAATCCTCGCCTCAGAATTGCCCGCCGGAGCAATTTGTGCTATACTACCTACTGTATATCCATCACGATAAAAGGAGGAGCGCCGTTTGCTACCCTACGATGCTGTCCTGTTTGATGTGGACGGAACCCTGCTGGATTCCGCCCCGGGCATCCTTTCCACCCTGCGCGAGGTCTTTCACACCATGGGGACGGACATCGCCGGGGTGGACCTGATGCGCTATATCGGGCCCCCTCTGCGGGACACCTTTGCCGAGTATTACCCCGACGAAGCCCGGATCGAACAAGCCACCGAGCTCTACCGGGCCAGCTACGCGGTCCGGGGCTGCCACATCTGCAAGCCCTATCCCGGCGCGGCCGCGATGCTGCGCCGGCTGCGGGCGGCGGGGCTAACCATCTGCACCGCCACCTGCAAGCCCACCCAGGTGGTGACGCCCATTTTGGAGGAGCAGGGCCTTGCGCCTCTGATCGACTTCATTGCAGGGGCGTCGATGGACACCAGCCGCGACACCAAGGCCGGGGTGATCCGCTATGTGCTGGACCAGCCCCTGCTGCAGGGCAAGCGGGCTTTGATGGTAGGGGACAGGCACGACGACATGCGCGGCGCGGCAGCCTGCGGGCTGGACGCGGCGGCGGTCCTCTATGGCTATGGCAGCCGGGCAGAGCTGGAGCCCTTCGGGCCCAGGCTGTATGCCGCAAGCTGCGAACAACTGGCGGACCTCCTTCTGGAAACGCCGGTCTAACAGAGAGATGGGGAAGATGATACCATGAGTCGAAATTCACAGTCCATGACGCCGATCCAGAAGCAGGCGGTGCTTGTCTGCGCCGTCTGTGCCCTGGCGATCCTGATCACGGCCAGCGTCACCTATGTGCTGCTGGCCACCAAGGGCGGCAGCCCTTCGTCCAGCAGCGTGCCCCAGGTGGAAGAGCCGGATGACCTGGCCACCCACTACCAGGTGAACACCCAGTCTGCCGCCCTTTTGACCGAGACGGCCGACGCCGGCGAGGCCTACCTCAGCGACACCCTGTTCCTGGGGGACTCCAACACCGTGCGGCTGTACAACAATGGCCTGATCACCCTGCAGCAGTTCTGCGCCAAGGAGGGCATCGGCATCCAGACGGCCCTTTCGGAGCCTCTGGTCACCTTCCGGGGGACCGACCAGCGGTACACCATGGCCCAGGCGGTGGCAATGATGAAGCCCCGCCGGGTGGTCATCACCCTGGGCACCAACGACAACGGGATGGAGGTCGAGACCTTCATCGGCTATTACACCCAGCTGGTCCAGGAGATCCAGGCCAGCTATCCCTACACCGACATCATTGTCAACACCATCCCGCCGGTGCCCCAGGATCACTCCAACTACCCCTCCACCTCCCAGGAAAAGATCGACGACTTCAACATGGCCCTGCTGACCATGTGCGAGAATCTGGGGGTCAAGTTCCTGAACAGCGCCGAGGTCCTCAAGGACCCCGCCACCGGTTTCGGGCTGGATGACTACTATATCGGCGGGGACATCCACCTCAAGAGCAGCGGCCTCAAGGCGATGCTGAACTATCTCACCACCCACGCCTACGAGACCGAGGACCGCCGCCCCGATACCTCCAACATCCCCACCCGCACCCTGGAATACACCAGCAACCCCAGCGACCCGGTGGCCCCCAGCTCTTCGTCCGAAGCGGCGGGCGATGCCTTTGAAGCGCGCTACCGCATCGACCAGGCCGGCGGCACCCTGAGCAGCGGCGACGCTGCAGGGGAGACCTCGCTCCGCTTTGACGTCACCGGCGAACAGTCGGTCACCGTGACGGCGGTGCCGGACGACGGCTACTTCTTCGTCAACTGGAGCGACGGCGTCACCAGCCGCACCCGCACCGACAGCAACTTCAAGCAGAACCTGGATGTGACGGCCGTGTTCTCCCGCGCCTCGGTGGAAATCTCGGGCGAAGGCTCGGGCATCCTGGGGATGAACTATACCTTTACCGCCCGGCTCAGCGGCCAGTACGCCAAGGCGGAAAACCTGCACTGGTACGTCAACGGCGTGGAGTCGGAGGAGGCCGCCGGCCGGACCACCGTCTCCTTCATCGTGGACCCCCTGCTGGCCAACCAGACCTATACGGTCTACGCCGCCGTCACCTACAACGACAGCCAGGTGGTCAGCAACACCCTGACCGTCTCGTTTGAAAGCGGCATCGGCACCGGCTCCTCCAGCTCGAGCAGTTCGAGCAGCTCATCTGGCTCGTCCAGCTCGGCGGACAGCTCTTCTTCCAGTTCTTCCGGCTCCGGCAGCTCGAGCGGCGCGTCCTCCGGCAGCTCTTCCAGTTCCTCGGGCGGCTCCTCGGGCGCGTCCAGCATCCCGGAAGACTCCTCGGAGGAAGCGTCGGCCTCCTCTTCCAGCTCCGGCAGCAGTTCTTCCGCTTCCGGCGCGGGCAGCAGCAGCCGGCCTTCTTCCAGCAGCAGCCAGGCTTCCTCGGGCAGTTCGTCCAGTGAGGAGACCGACAGCTCCAGCAACAGCCGGCCTTCGTCGAGCAGCTCCGGCAACTCGAGCAGCAGTTCCAGCAGCCGGCCGGCGTCCAGCTCGTCGCATTCGTCCAGCTCCAGCTCCCACGCAAGCTCGGCGGCAGACGGGTCCGATGACGCTTCGTCGGAGGCGCCCGCCTCTTCCAACAGCCGGCCTTCCAGCTCCAGCAGCAGCGCTTCCCGCGGCGAGGGCGAAGGCACGGTCAACGATCAGTTCGTTGACGGCCTGTTTGGGATCGTGGATTAAGACCGGAACTCTCCGCCTTCCGCCCGCATAAGCTGGGAGGAAAGGAGGGATTCGATGCCCGAACAGAGGAATATCCCGGTCTTTCGGCCCGGCGCCGGGGATGTGTCCAACGGCAGTGTGGATTACTACCCCATGGACTGGGAGATCGTCGGCCGGGAGGACCAGCCCGCAGCAGGGCGGGCCCGCAGCGGCTGCGGCTGCGCCCAGGAGGCCGCCGTACCGGAGGCCCCCGCGGCCCCCAGCCAGAACGGCGACGCCGGCGGCTATGACGATGAAATGGTAACCGAATGAACAGAGCCAGCTCTGCGTGGGCGGGGCTGGCTTTGTCTTGTACAATGGATTGGAACGATTTGGAACTTTTGAAACAGCAGAGAGGGAAGACCCATGGCAAAATATTACTGCATTCTATTTGACGCAGACAACACCCTGCTTGATTTTGACGCCGCCGAACGCAAGGCCCTGGCCGAGACCCTGACCCAGTACGGCATCGAGCCTTCTAGCGAGACGATGGAGACCTACCGCACCATCAACGAAGGGCTGTGGCGTCAGCTGGAAAAAGGCCAGATCCGCCGGGAAAAGCTGATGAACGAACGGTTCACCCGCTTTTTGAAGGAGATCGGGGCCGCGGGCAACGGCGCGGAGATGAACCGCTTCTACCTGAACCAGCTGTCCACCCACCCCGACCTGATGGCGGGCAATGTGCTGGACGTGCTCCACGAGCTGGCGGAGGTGGCCACCATGGCCGTCGTCACCAATGGCTTTGACAAGGTGCAGAGCCGCCGGATCAAGGAGTCGGGGGTGGCCGCCTTTATGGAGGAGGTCTTTGTCTCCGAGCGGTCGGACAGCGAAAAGCCGGCCCGCAAGATCTTCGACACCGCCCTGCGGACCCTGGGTGTGGAAAACCGCAGCCACGTCCTGGTGGTGGGGGACAGCCTGAGCAGCGACATCCAGGGCGGCATCAACGCCGGGCTGGACACCTGCTGGCTCAACCGCGATCACGCCGAAAACCCGGGCCCGATCCGCCCGACCTATGAGATCAACGCCCTCGAGCAGCTCTATCCCATCGTAATGGAACCGGACGAGCTGGCCCGCGTGGGCATGAAAAACCGCCGCCACCAGGTCTGAGCCCGGCCGGACCTGGGGACGCAGAGTGTGGGGAAGAAATTATGTTACTAAATCTGGAACAGCTCGGCAAGAGCTTTGGGGAAAAGATCGTGCTGGAAAACGTGACGGCCAGCGTCGAGCGGGAGGACCGCATCGGCATCGTGGGCCAGAACGGCGCCGGCAAGACCACCCTCCTCAAGATCCTGACCGGCGAATACACCGACTATACCGGCGAGTTCAGCCTGACCCACGGCGTCACCCTGGGGTACCTGGCCCAGAACGCCAAACTGGACGCCACCCTGGACGTCTATGGGGAGATGCGCGCGACCTTTGCGCCGGTGCTGGACGCCATGGCCCAGATGCAGGTGCTGGAGCGGAAGATGGCCGCCAGCCCCAGCGACCCGGCTTTGCTGGAGCAGCACGCCGCCCTGCAGGCCGTGGTGGACGCCGCCGACGGCTACAACATGGATGTGAACATCAAAAAGGTGCTGGGGGGCATGGGCTTCCCCCAAAGCACCTGGGAGAAGAACGTGGGGGTGCTGTCGGGGGGCGAGCTGACCCGCCTGCGCATCGCCAAGCTGCTTTTGGAAAAGCCGGACATCCTGATCCTGGACGAGCCCACCAACCACCTGGACTTTGCCACCATGGAATGGCTGGAGACCTACCTCAAGGGCTATTCCGGTGCGGTGCTGGTGGTCAGCCACGACCGGTACTTTCTGGACAACGTCTGCACCAAGATCTGGGAGGTGGCGGGCTGCAGCATGACGGTGTACAAGGGCAACTTCTCGGCCTATCTGCCCCAGAAAGAGGCGGCCGACGCCCTGCGCCAGAAGCAGCACGACGCGGACGTGGCCCTGGCCGAAAAGCTGCAGGACTACATCGACCGCAACCTGGTCCGGGCCTCCACCACCAAAATGGCCCAGAGCCGCCGCAAGCAGCTGGAAAAGCTGGAGATCACCGAGGCCCCCAAGGACGAGACCAACCGGCTCAGCTTCCGCTTTGCGTACGACGTCGAGCCCTGGAACGAGCTGGTCATCCTGAAGAATCTGACCATCCGCATCGGGGACCGCGTCCTGCTGGAGCCCTTCACCTACACCGTCTGCCGGGGCCAGCGGCTGGTCATCGCCGGGCCCAACGGGGCGGGCAAGTCCACCCTGATGCAGGTGCTGGACGGCAAGCGCCGCCCCTCGGGCGGGATGGTCCGTCTGGGCACCGGCGCCCGGCCCAGCATCTTTGAGCAGCAGCAGCACCGGGCCGGCGCCGGCCGGGTGATCGACGCCATCTGGGACAAGTACCCCCAGATGACCGAGCTGGAGGTGCGCAGCCACCTGGCCCGGCTGGGCTTCCGGGGGGAGACGGTCTTTAAGGACTGCGCCGCGCTTTCGGGCGGCGAGCTGGCCCGGCTCCGCTTTGCCGAGATCGTCCTGGAGCGGCCCAACCTGCTGTTCCTGGACGAGCCCACCAACCACCTGGACATCTACACCCGAGAGAACCTGACCGAGGCTCTGATGGCCTACACCGGCACCCTGCTCCTGGTCACCCACGACCGCCATCTAATGAACAGCCTGGCCTGCCCCATCCTGTATCTGGAAAACGGCAAGGCCACCCTCTACCCCAGCTACGACGCCCTGATGGGCCGCGCGGCCCCGGCCGCCCCCGCCCCCGAAAAGAGCGACGCCGCGGCCAAAGCCGGCTACGGCAAGGAGCAGCGCCGCCGCCGGGCCGAGCTGCGGGCCAAGATCAAGGCCTGTGAGGAGGAGATGGAGCGGTGCGGCGCCCGGGAAGTGGAGCTGGACAACGAGATCAACTCCCCCGAGGTCTACAACGACCCCCAGCTGCTGCGCCAGAAGAGCGACGAGCTGGAGGACTTGCGCTTCCACCAGGAGGAACTGTTTGCCGCCTGGGAAGCCGCCGTCGAAGAGCAGGAGCAGTACGAGCGCTCCCTGTCCGAATCCACCGGGGAAGCCGGGGCCTGACGCCCCAAAGGAGGCCGCCCATGCGCAACCAAAAACCAAGCAAAGCCAAGCAGGTCGCCCTGTCGGGGATGCTGTTTGCCCTGGCCATGGCCCTCTCCTTTGCGGAGGGCGCGCTGACCATCCCGGGCCTGCTGCCGGGGATGAAGCTGGGGCTGGCCAATGTGGTGGTCATGTACGCCCTGCTGTTCATGGGGGTGCGGCAGGCCCTTGTGCTGGACGTGCTCAAGGCGCTGTTCGTCTTTCTGGTGTCGGGGGCCACGGGCGGGTTCCTCTCCCTGTGCGGAGGGCTGCTCTCCCTGCTGGTGATGTGGCTGCTCTACGATGTGCTGCCCTTCCGGCCCACCTGGTTCATCCTGTCGGTGAGCGGGGCCTTTGCCCACAATGTGGGCCAGCTGATCGGCGCGGGGATCATCATCTCCTCGTCCCTGTCCCTCTACTATGCGCCGGTGATGCTGGTGCTGGGGCTGGTGATGGGCGCGCTGACCTCGCTGGTGCTGCGGGCTCTGCTGCCGGCGCTGGAAAAGCTGGGCTTCAATATACGGGAGCGGCATCCCTCATAAAATAACTCTGCGGCGGATGGAAAGCATTCCCGGGCTGTGCCTGCTGGCAAAAACAGTGGGACCCATTGCAACCGCCGCCGCGACCGGCTATAATACACAGGAACAGGGCCCTGCGCCCTGCCGCCTGACAGAACAAAGGCCGTGCCCGCCGCCAGACTGGGCGCGGCTTTGGGAGGTTCACACAATGTCTGAAAAAGTAACGATCAAGGTGGAGCGGCAGACGCACCATCTTCCTGCCATTGCCCTGCGCGGGCTGGTGGTCTTCCCAAACAACCTGGTCCACTTTGAGGTGGGCCGCGACAAGAGCATCGCCGCCATCGAGTGGGCGATGGGCAACAATTCCAACGTGTTCCTGGTCGCCCAGAAAAAGATGGACACCGACGAGCCCACCCGGGACGACCTGTTTACTTACGGCGTGGTGGCTGAGATCAAGCAGGTGCTGCGGGTCTCGGACGAGCTGGTCCGGGTGCTGGTGGAGGGCAAGTACCGCGCCCGCATGACCGACCTGGACGACGGCGGCAAGTTCCTGCTGGCAGCCGTCCAGCCCGCGCCGGTCCGCGGCCCGAAGGAAGAGGACGCCCTCCAGACCGACGCGATGGTCCGCAGCCTCAAGAGCGTCTTTGACGATTACCTGGCCCTGAACCAGCGCCTGGCCAAGGACGTGGTGTTCGCCATCGTGTCCAGCGACGACCCCGTCTTTTTGAGCGAGTACATCCCGGCCAACCTCCTGTTCCGCTACGAGGACAAACAGGCGGTGATGGACGAGAACACCCTCACCGGCCGGCTGGAAAAGCTGATCGAGCTGCTGCGCCGGGAATGCCAGGTGATGGAGATCGAAAAGGAGATCAGCGACAAGGTCAACGAGTCCATGGACAAAAACCAGCGGGACTATTACCTCCACGAGCAGCTGAACATCATCAGCAGCGAACTGGGGGAGGGGGACGACACCCACGCCGAAGCGGAGGACTACCGCCGCCGCATCCTGGAGCTGCACCTGGAAGAAGAGAGCGAGACCAAGCTCCTGAAAGAAGTGGACCGCCTGGCCAAGATGCAGGGCAGCAACCAGGAGGCCACCGTCATCCGCACCTATCTGGACACCTGCCTGGACCTGCCCTGGAACACCTTTACCGAGGATGACCTGGACATCCGCAAGGCCCAGGAGATCCTGGACCACGACCACTACGGCCTGAAAAAGGTCAAGGACCGCATCCTGGAGATGCTGGCCGTCCGCAAGCTGGCCCCCGACGTCAAGGCCCAGATCATCTGCCTGGTGGGCCCCCCGGGCGTGGGCAAGACCAGCATCGCCCGCTCCATCGCCAAATGCCTCCACCGCAAGTACGTCCGGCTCAGCCTGGGCGGCGTGCGGGACGAGGCCGAGATCCGCGGCCACCGCCGCACCTACATCGGCGCCATGCCCGGCAAGATCATCAGCGCCATGATCACCGCCAAAAGCCAGAACCCCCTGATCCTGCTGGACGAGATCGACAAGCTGGCGGGGGATTTTCGGGGCGACCCGGCGGCCGCCCTGCTGGAGGCGCTGGACCCCGAGCAGAACAACACCTTCAAGGACCACTTCCTGGACATCCCCTATGACCTGAGCCATGTGCTGTTCATCACCACCGCCAACGACCTGGGCGGCATCCCCGCCCCCCTGCGGGACCGCATGGACATCATCGAGCTGCCCAGCTACACCCGGGTGGAAAAATACAACATCGCCCGCCGCCACCTGCTGCCCAAGCAGCTGGAGCTGTGCGGCCTGACCGGCAAGGTGACCCTGTCCCAGCAGGCCCTGTACGGCATCATCGACGGCTACACCCGGGAGGCCGGCGTCCGCACTCTGGAGCGGACCATCAACAGCGTCCTGCGCAAGTGCGCCCGGAAGATCGCATCCGGCGATACGGAAAAGGTCTCGGTCACCGAGTCCATGCTGGAAGAGCTGCTGGGCCCCCGGATGGTCAAGCCGGAGTTCCTCAACCGGGACAACGCCGTGGGCATCGCCAACGGCCTGGCCTGGACCAGCGTAGGCGGCGAGACCCTGCCCATCGAGGTGCAGGTCATCGAGGACGGCGCCGGCAAGATCACCGTCACCGGCTCGCTGGGCGATGTGATGAAGGAGAGCGCCCAGCTGGCCATCACCTACGCCCGGGTCCACGCGGCGGAATACGGCATCGACGCCGAAAAGCTCAAAAAGTGCGACCTGCACATCCACGCCCCCGAGGGCGCCATCCCCAAAGACGGCCCGTCCGCCGGCGTCACCCTCACCACCGCCCTCATCTCCTGCCTGTCGGGCCGGCCGGTCCGGGGCGATGTAGCCATGACGGGTGAGATCACCCTCCACGGCAACGTGCTGGCCATCGGCGGCCTGCGGGAAAAGAGCATGGCCGCCTACCGGGAGGGGATGAAACTGGTCCTGATCCCCAAGGACAACGAGAGCGACCTGTACGACGTGGACGAGGAGGTCAAGCAGAATCTGCAGTTCGTGCCTGTGTCCACCCTGGCCCAGGTGCTGGACATTGCCCTGCTCAAGGCCCCCAAGCCCCTGCCGGCCCGGCGCACCCGCGCCCGCAAGCCCAAGGCCGCCGACGCCATCCTGCCGCCGCCGGCAGACAAGACGCCGCAGCCGGGCGTCGTCTGCTGACGGCCGCCCGCTGCCCACTGTAAGGAGAAAACATGAACTACAACAAAGCGGCTTTTCTGGCAAGCTACGGCATTTCCAGCCAGCTGCCCGACAGCGGCCGGCCGGAGATCAGCTTCTCGGGCCGGTCCAACGTGGGCAAGTCCAGCCTCATCAACAAGCTGTGCAACCGCAAAAACCTGGCCCGGGTGTCCAGCACGCCGGGCAAGACAGCCACCATCAACTTTTACGAGGTGGACAACTGCTATTTTGTGGACCTGCCCGGCTACGGTTACGCCAAGGTCAGCAACGCCGACCGCCAGCGCTGGGACGATCTGATCAACAGCTATTTTGGGGCCCGCCGCAACCACACCCTGCTGGTCCAGCTGATCGACTGCCGGCACGACATCGGGGCCGACGACGTCCAGATGCTGCGCTACCTGCACTACCACAAGATCCCTTATGTGGTGGCCCTGACCAAGGCCGACAAGCTGAAAAAGAGCCAGCTGGAGGAGACGAGGCAGGCCTTTGAAAAAGCCTGCCTGGCCTTTGGATGCCGGGCGGTGGTCCTGACCAGCGCCGAAAGCGGCTACGGCATCCCCGAGCTGCAGGCTATCCTGGACCAGGCCGCCGCGCCGGCCCGGCCCCAAGACGGAGAGGCTGCCGATGGCGTATAACGAGTTTGCCTATTTTTACGATTCCTTCAACGGGGACGCGGACTACGATGCCCTGTACCGGCACATCCAGGCCGAGCTGGACGCCCACGGCATCCGGGACGGCATCCTGGCCGACCTGGGCTGCGGCACAGGGGAGCTGACCCTGATGCTGGCCCAGGCGGGGTACGACATGATCGCCATCGACCAGTCGGAGGAGATGCTCTGCGTGGTGCGGGACAAGGCCGACCAGCTGGAGCTGACCGGCCGTCTGCTGCTGCTGGAGCAGGACCTGTGCAGCCTTGACCTCTACGGCACCGTCCGGGGGGCGGTGTCCACCTTCGACACCTTCAACCACCTGCCTCAGCTGGATGCGGCCATTGCCAACGCCGGCTTTTTCATGGAGAAGGGCGGGGTGCTGCTGTTCGACATGAACACCCCCTACAAGCACCGGGAGGTGCTGGGGAACAACACCTTCACCTTTGCGGACGGGCAGGCCGGCTGCGTCTGGAGCAACCGGCTGGAGGAGGACGGACGCCGGGTCCGCATCACGCTGGAGATCCAGGACGGGGAAACCGGCGAGGCGTTCCGCGAGGAATTCTGCGAGTATACATATGAGCTGGCCGAGATCCGCGCCGCACTGGAGCGGCACGGCTTTACCCTCGAGTCGGTCTGCGACGGCGAGACCTTCGGGCCCCTGGCCGCAGACAGCGAGCGGTACTTTTTCTGTGCGGTCAAGAACTATACACAGCTGGAAGGAGAAGACCATGGCTGAACTGATCCGAGGCCTGTCCGACAACGGAGGCATCGTATTTTGCGGCATAGATTCGACGGATATTGTCTGTAAAGCAGAACAGCTTCACAAGACCAGCGCCACCTGCAGCGCGGCGCTGGGCCGGCTTTTGACCGGCGCGGCCCTGATGGGCTCGATGCTGAAGGACGACCGGGACAGCATCACCCTGCGGGTGAACGGCGGCGGCCCCGCCGGGCTGCTGATCGCCTGCACCGACGGCACCGGCAACGTCAAGGGCTGCATCGACCATCCGCTGGTAGAGCTGCCGCCCCGGGCCGACGGCCATCTGGACGTGGGCGGCGCCGTGGGCAAGGACGGGGTGCTGACCGTCATCCGGGACAACCGCCTCCAGAAAGAGCCCACCGTGGGCCAGGTGCCCCTGGTCTCGGGGGAGATCGCGGAGGACCTGACCGCCTACTACGCCTACAGCGAACAGATCCCCACCGTCTGCGCCCTGGGGGTGCTGGTGGACCCCGACCTGACCATCCACTGCGCGGGAGGCTATCTGGTCCAGCTGCTGCCGGGGGCCACCGACGCCGAGATCACCCAGCTGGAAAACAACATCGCCGCCATGCCCTCGGTCACCGAGATGCTGCGCAGCGGCCTGACCCCCCGGGATATGATGGAAAAGGCGCTGGCCGGGTTTGCCCCCTCGGTGCTGGATACCCGCCAGGTGGCTTACCGCTGCGATTGCAGCGAGGCCCGCACCCGGGAGATGCTGCTCAGCCTGGGCCGCAAAGAGCTGGAAAAGCTCCGGGACGAGGACCCGCATTGCGAAGTGGTCTGCCACTTCTGCCACGCCAAGTATGAGTTTGACTTGAACAAGCTTTTGGCCAGCCTGTCCGGCTGATTCTGCGCCGGGCAAAAGCAGACCGGAAAAAACCTGCCCCTCTGGGTGTCCAGACAGGCAGGATTTTTTTCGCGCCTTACCCGCCGGCAATATCTCCCAGCAGGGTATAGGTGACCCGATAGTACAGGCGGCCCGATCGTGTCTCGATGCTCTCCTGCAGGGCGGCGACCGCCGCCCCCGGCCACTCTGCTTCCAGGGCCCGGAGGGCAGAGAGCCGGGCCATGGCCAGGGCCTGCTCCTCGGAGTAGACCACTTCGCCGGCCCGGCGTCCATAATAGGTGGTCTCTTCCACGGCCACCGGCAGAGGCAGGCCGAACGGTTCCAGAGGGACATGGCGGGTGATCGCCAGGCTGTCCTCCTCCCGCGCCCCGCCCCAGCGCGGCAGCGTCAGATGCAGCCCCCCGCAGGACAGGCGCAGCCGGGTGCTGCGCGCCTCCTCCAGGAGGGGGACCTGGACGGCCAGGGGCTGCTCGCAGGCGGTGGACCACACAAAACGGGCGGTCACCCGGCCGGCCGCCGAGCTGAAAATGGGGGTGCCGTCCCGCTCGGTGCGGGCCGTGCCGATCAGGGGTTGGCCCGCCTCCACCTGCTGCCCCGGCTCGACCAGGGCGGTACCGCTTTTGATCTCCACCTCGGTGACGGTCCCGCCGGTCCGGGCGCAGATGGTTTGCAGCTTGCCCGAAAACAGGACGGGCGCCGGCTGGACGGCCGCAGCTTCCACCTCCAGCCGGCCGCCAAAAAAGTTGACGCTGGCCCAGGAGAACTCTCCGCTCTGCAAAAGGGCGTATTCCCCGTCGGCCAGGGCCTGCTGCGTCACCCGGGCCCCCGGCTCCAGGCCGGAGTTTTCCCGCAGGATGGCGGAGGCCCGGGCCTGCTGGCCGGGGGTCAGCCCGGTATAGGCGACGGTCCAGACCAGGCTCCGGCTCCCAAGCACCAGAGGCAGGAACAGGGCCAGCCCCACCCACAACCCCCGCCGCCGGAGCAGGGGCCGGAGACGGAAAAACCATCCCCGCCGCCTGCCGATCCGCAGCCGCACCCGCTGCCGCCGGGCCAGGGCTGCCAGCTTCCGGTAGCGCCAGGCCGCGCAGCGCCCGTCAAAACCGCCGGGCTGCGGCGTCAGCGCGGCAAGCTGGAGCCCTGCGGCAGCCGCCTCGTTGAGAAGGGCTTCGGTATTGCCGCCGCGGGCGGAAAAGGCGACCCCCGCCCAGAGCTGTACAGCCTCCATCCGGACGCCTCCTTCTGCTCACACATCGTCGGAAAAATCGGTCCGCACGAACCGCCCCCGCAGGGTGATGCGGTGGGCCGTCAGGGAGAGGATCTGCATCCCGTCCCCGTACACGGTGAAAACGCCGCCGTACAGCTCCAGGCAGAGCTTGTTCTCGTCGTAGGTGCGGATGGTTTTGAAGTGCTCGATCTCCATCTGGGAGCCGGTCATGTAGACGGCCGGCCGCCGGTACATCCCGGCGGGGGGCTGGCCGAACAGCAGCCGCAGCCAGCCGCGCGGCGTCAGCCGCCCTTTGCGTTGTTTCGACACCTTTTCCCCTCCCGTTGGCGGTGCGGCGGGCCTGTGCTGCCGCCGGCATGGTACGCCGCTTCTGTCCATATATATGGAAGCAGGGGGGCTGCTTATGTATCGCCGCTGTGTTTTCGTCCTGCTTGCGCTGCTGACGGCTGCGCTGCCTTTTGCCGCGCCTGCGGCCTGCGCCCGGGCCCTGCGGGAGGGGCTGGCCCTCTGTGGAGGGCCGCTGCTGCTGTCTTTGTTCCCGTTTTTGATCGTTTCCACCCTGCTGGCCCGCAGCGGCGGCGGGGAACTTCTGGGCGCTCCGCTGCGCCCGATGGCCCGGCTGGCAGGGGCTCGGGCTCCCTGTGCAGGGGGCGTCCTGCTGATGGGCCTGGTGGGGGGATTTGCCCCGGCGGCCAACGCGGCGGCCCAGGCCGTCCGTTCGGGCCGGCTTTCCGCCCGGGAGGCGGCGGGTCTGCTGCCCGCCTGCATCTGCTCGGGGCCTTCCTTTGTGATTTTGACCGTAGGCGAGGGGATGCTGGGCAGCGCCGGGGCCGGGGTGCGTCTGTTTGCCGCCCAGGTCCTGGCGGGCCTGGCCGCGGCCGCCCTTCTGCGGCGGGTCCGCCGTCCGGCCGGGCCGGAGCAGCCTCTGCCTGCCGCCGGCACCGACCCGCTGCCGCCTCTGCGGCTGGACGGGGTCATCGCGGACGCCGCCCTGACCTACGTCAAACTGTGCGGCTTCATCCTGTATTTCCGGCTGCTGGCGGGAGGGCTGAGCGCCGCGGCGCCGGAACTGGGCCTGCCCGCCGCCCTCCTGCTGGAGGTCTGCTCGGGATGCGACCTGGCTTCCCGGACGGGGCGGTGGGCCGGGTGGCTCTGCTGTGCCGCGATCAGCCTGCAGGGGCTGTCGGTGCTGCTGCAGGTGCGGACCATCTGCCCGGCGCAGGTGTCGTTCCGGCCGCTGCTGGCCGCCCGGCTGCTCCATCTGCCCCTGTCCCTGGCCTTTTTCCGGCTGCTGCTGTGGCTGCCGGGTGGAGCGGCCCCCGCGGCCGCGGCGCTGCATCCGTCGCCGGTCCTTCTGCGGCGGGTCCCGCCCGACTGCGCCCTGCTGGCGTTTCTGGGCTGCTGCCTGGCGGTGTGCCAGCTGAGCCGCGCCCTGCCCGGGCCCGGAGCAAAAAGAAAAGCCCCGAAGCCGTAAAAACGGCCTCGGAGCCTTTGCTGGAGCTACTGATCCGATTCGAACGGACGACCTGCTCATTACGAGTGAGCTGCTCTACCGGCTGAGCCACAGTAGCATGCTGCCTGGCTGCAACGCAAACTATTTTAGCATAAAAGTGCGGCTGTGTCAAGCAATTCCGCCGCGGCGGAGCCATGGCCGCTATTACAGGGAAAAGCGCTTCAATGTGAGCGAATAATTTTGTGTAACCTTCACAGTTTCCACTATAAAGTTTTGGTGATATAATAAAGAGTAAGAATCATTTTCATGTCGAAAAGCAAACCGTTTCGGGAGGGATCACATGGCTGAAAAAAGCATCGAACTGGACAGCGTGGAAGTGGCTGCCGCCGTGTTCGGCAACTGCGACTGCAACATCCGTCTGTTGGAAAAGGAGTTTTCCGTCACGGCGACCTGCCGGGGCACCATGCTGCGCCTTGCAGGCGAGGCGGACAACGTGGCCGCCGCGGCCCGCGCGGTGGAGGGGATGCTACTGCTGAACGAGAACCACACCCCTCTTGAGGACCAGACCGTCCGCTACTGCATGAGCCTGGCCCACGACGGGGAGGAAAAGCGGGTGCGGGAGCTGACCGAGGACTTTGTGGCGGTGACCGCCAAGGGGCGGCCCATCCGCCCCAAGACCCTGGGCCAGAAGGAATACCTGAACGCCATCCGCACCCACCCCATCACCTTTGGGGTGGGGCCGGCCGGCACCGGCAAGACCTATCTGGCGGTGGCAATGGCGGTCAAAGCCTTCAAGGCCAAGGATGTGTCCCGGATCGTGCTGACCCGGCCGGCGGTGGAAGCAGGGGAAAAACTGGGTTTTCTGCCCGGCGACCTGCAGCAGAAGGTGGACCCCTACCTGCGGCCCCTCTACGACGGACTGTTCGATATGCTGGGGGCCGAGACCTTCGAGCGCCTGACCGAAAAGCAGATGATCGAGGTGGCCCCCCTGGCCTATATGCGCGGGCGGACGCTGGACGACTCCTTCATCATTTTGGACGAGGCCCAGAACACCACCCCCGAGCAGATGAAAATGTTCCTGACCCGAATGGGCACCGGCTCGAAAGTGGTGGTGACCGGCGACGTCACCCAGATCGACCTGCCCGACCGCACCCGCAGCGGCCTGGTGGACGCTTTGCAGGTGCTGAAAAACATTTCGGGGATCGCCCAGTGTTATTTTAACGAAAAAGACGTGGTGCGCCACCGGCTGGTGCAGGAGATCATCAAGGCATACGAGGCCGCCGCGCACCCGGCCAAACGCTGACCCTGCCGCGCGAGACGCAGGGATTTATGATAAGAAGAGCGCCGCAAAAAGAAAGGAGCGGACCCATATGTCCAACAAAGTACTCATAGCCAACGAACAGAAGGCGGTCAAAGTGCCGTCCGGCCTGCGCATCCTGATCCGCCGGGCCTGCAACGCCGTGCTGGAATACGAGCATTTCGAGGGTGCCGCGGAGATCAGCGTCACCTTTGTGGACAATGCCGCCATCGCCGAGCTGAACAACCAGTACCGCAGCAAGCCCATGCCCACCGACGTGCTCAGCTTCCCGCTGGGGGTGGACGGCAAGTACGACATCGACGAGAACAACGGCTGCAAGATGCTGGGGGACATCGTCATCAGCATGGAGCGCGCCCTGGAGCAGGCCAACCTTTACGGCCACTCCCTGCAGCGGGAGGTGGCGTTCCTGACCGTCCACTCGATGCTGCACCTGCTGGGCTACGACCATGAGAACGGCGGCCTGGAGGCCGTCCGCATGCGGGAACGGGAAGAAGCCGTCCTGCAGCAGCTGGGCCTGCCCCGCACCGTCAGCTACACCGAGTAAGGAACAAACAGAAAGAGAGCAGACTTTTGAATCACAACGACAATTTTGCCGGCGGTACCGCGTCGGTGTTCGTGGCGGTCATCGGCCGGCCCAACGTGGGCAAATCCAGCCTGACCAACCTCCTGGTGGGGGAAAAGGTGGCCATCGTCACCTCCAAGCCCCAGACCACCCGCACCCGGATCACCGGCGTGGTCACCCGCGGGCCGCTGCAGTATGTGCTGCTGGACACCCCCGGCGTCCACAAGGCCAAAAACAAGCTGGGCAAGCGGATGGACAAGACCGCCAGCGACTCGCTGGGGGACGTGGATGTGTCCATGATGCTGTTCGAGCCTCACCCCGGCCTCAACGAGTCGGAGCAGGCGCTGATCGACGCGCTGCGCCGCAGCGGCCCGGCCATCGCCGTCATCAACAAGACCGACCTGGTCCGGGACCCGGCGGAGCTGGACGCCCGCCGGGCTGAGCTGGAGGCCCTGGGCGTGTTCGACCAGGTGTGCGCCGTCAGTGTCCGGGACCGCAAAAACTGCGAAGAACTGTTCGACGTGCTGGGCCGCTATGCCGTGGAGGGCCCTCACTACTTTGACGACGACGCCTACACCGATATGCCCGAAAAAGAGCTGGTGGCCGAACTGATCCGGGAAAAGGCCCTGCTGTTCATGCGGGACGAGATCCCCCACGGGCTGGCGGTGGTGGTGGAGCGCTTCAAAGAGCGCCCCGGTACCGACCTGGTGGACATCGACGTGAACATCTACTGCGAGCGGGAGAGCCACAAGGGCATGGTCATCGGCAAAGGCGGCGCCATGCTGAAAAAGATCGCCAGCGCCGCCCGGGCCGACTGTGAGGAGTTCCTGGGCTGCCGGGTCAACCTGCAGTGCTGGGTCAAAGTCAAGCCCGACTGGCGGGACAACGAGTTCCTTTTGAACAGCTTCGGCTTCCGCCAGGACAACGGCCGCAGGTGACCGCCTGCCAGAACAGGACAGTTTTCCCGGGGATACCGCGCTAAGATGGGGTTAATCTAAACGGCAGGGACGCGGCAGGGACCTGACCCCCAGAAAGGCGAGGTGCAGACAGATGGATGCGGAGAGCTGCTGGAAGGCGTTTGCCTCCACCGGGAAGATCGGCCATTATCTTGACTACAGACGGGCGGCGGCCGGCGGCCCCGCCCCCGGGCAGGGGACGTGCAATGGACGAATTTGTGATCATGGGCCTGGTGCTGCAGGAGATCGAGTACGGCGAAGCGGACCGGATCCTCAAGATACTGACGGCTGAAAAAGGGCTTATCAGCGCATTCGCCAAAAACAGCATGCGGCTGACAAGCCATCTTTTTGCGGCCTGCGGCCAGCTTTGCTATTCAGAGTTCGTCCTCCGGCCCGGCCGCAACACCGAGGAACGGATGTACACCGTGGTGGAAGCGGGCTACGAGACCGACTTCCGCAACATCGGCTACAGCTTCGAAGCCCAGGGCGTCGCCATGTACATGGTGGAGTTCACCCTGGCGCTTTCGCTGGCCGAGCAGCCGGCGGAAAAGGAGCTCAAGCTCCTGATGAACTGCCTGTACAAGATCTGCCAGCAGAGGACCGACCCCAAACTGGTCAAGGCAGTGTTCGAGCTGCGGATGACCTGCGAGTGCGGCTTCCAGCCCCAGCTGCTCTGCTGCCAGGGCTGCGGCGCCTACGATGGCGACCGCTTCTGCCTGGACCCGGAGGACGGCCGGCTGCTCTGTGCCGACTGTGCGGCGAAAGAGGGCAGAGACTGCAACCTGGACAAGGGCGCGCTGTTCGCCGTGCGCTACATCTGCCTTGTGGAGGACAAAAAACTGTTCGGCTTCCGTATCTCGGCCGCCAGCGCCCGGCTGTTGTACGCTGCGGCGGAGCAGTATGCGCTGGCCCATATGGACAAGCCGCTGAATTCGTTAAAATTCCTGCGGTCCCTCTCTGCGTGGGACCCGGACCAACGACCCAAAAAGGATTGAATCAATGGAGACAAGTTACTTAAAAACCCTTGAACTGAACAAGATCATCGAACGGGCCGCCGCCGGATGCGTCTGCGGGGAGGCCAAGGCCAAAATGCTGGCCCTGGCTCCCCAGTGCGACCCGGACGAGGTCCGCTTTGCGCTGGAGCAGACCGACGCCATCAACACCCTGCTCATCAAAAACGGCTCGCCCCGGTTCGGCGGGGTGGAGGGGGTCAGCGCCCTGGCCACCCGGGCCGTCAAAGGCGGCGTCCTCTCCATGGGCGAGCTGCTGTTGGTGGCGGGGGCGCTGCGCAACTTCCAGAATCTGAGCGCCTGGTACGGTTCCACCGACCACGACGCCCTGCCCACCGACGATCTGTTCTATGCCCTGGCCCCCCAGCCCGGGCTGGAACAGCAGATCACCAGCGCTATCCTGGCGCCCGACACCATGGCGGACACCGCCTCCCACACCCTGGCAGACCTGCGCAAAAAGATCCGTGCCACCGAGAACTCCATCCGCGACCGGCTGGAAGGCCTGGTCCACAACATGGAGTCCTCCAAATACCTGCAGGAAGCGGTGGTCTCGATCCGCAACGGGCGGTACGTGGTGCCGGTCAAAAGCGAGTACCGCGGCGAGGTCAGCGGCATCATCCACGACGTGTCCTCCACCGGCGCTACCGTCTTTGTGGAGCCGCAGGCCGTGGTGGAGGCCAACGCCCGCATCCTGCAGTACCGCGCCCAGGAGGCCCAGGAGATTGAGCGGATCCTGACGGCTTTTACCAGCCAAGTGGCCGCCATCGAACCCCAGTTCCAGTACAGCTACAAGGCCATGCTGGAGATCGACATCCTGCTGGCCAAGGCCCGGATGGCCCTTGAAATGAAGGCTTTCAAGCCCTCGGTCAGCTACGACGGTTCCTTCTCGCTGGTGCGGGCCCGGCACCCCCTGATCGACCCGGCCAAATGCGTCCCGGTGGACATCGCCCTGGGGAAGGATTACGACTCCCTCATCATCACCGGCCCCAACACCGGCGGCAAGACCGTCACCCTCAAGACCGCCGGCCTGCTGTGCGCCATGGCCCAGTGCGGCTTTTTGATCCCGGCGGACGAGCGCAGCGAAGTCTGTGTCTTTCAGGAATATCTGGTGGACATCGGCGACGAGCAGAGCATCGAGCAGAGCCTGTCCACCTTTTCGGGCCACATGACCAAGATCACCGGCATCCTTCAGCTGGCCGCTCCCGGCACCCTGGTCCTGCTGGACGAGCTGGGCGCCGGCACCGACCCCGCCGAAGGCGCGGCCCTGGCGGTGGCCATCATCGAGGATCTGCGCCGCCGCGGCGTCCTGCTGATGGCCACCACCCACTATGCCGAACTGAAAGTCTTTGCCCTCGAGACCCCCGGGGTGGTCAACGCCAGCTGCGAATTCGACCTGGACACCCTGCGGCCCACCTACAAGCTGAGCGTCGGCGTCCCGGGCAAGTCCAACGCCTTCCTCATCAGCGAAAAGCTGGGCATCCCCGAACCGATCATCGAGGCGGCCCGGCAGCACCTCTCAGCCGACGACAAGCGGCTGGATGCGGTGCTGGGCCAGCTGGACGATTTGAAACTCCAGCTCAAGGCCAGCCAGGATGAGGTGGAGCGCCTCCGCCACGAGGCCGCCCACCAGCTGGAAGCCGCCCAGCAGAAGAAGGAAGAACTGATCCGCCAGGGCGAAAACGAGCTGGAAGCCGCCCGCGCCAAGGCCCGCGCCCTGGCCCAGCAGGTGGAAAACGAAGCCTACCGCCTGACCGACGAGCTGCGCCAGATCCAGAAGGACGAAAAGACCAGCGCCCAGCAGCGGGCCCAGCGCGCCCGGGAGATCGCCAAAAAGGAGTCGGCGAAGCTGTTCGCACACTCCGATGTGGTGCACAATCCGGTGCGGGATTTTGTCCCCCTGAAAGAGGTGCGGGTGGGGCAGGAAGTCTGCATCGCCGAACTGGGCCAGCTGGCCACCGTCCTGGCCCTGCCCGACCGCAACGGCAACGTCCTGGTCCGGGCCGGCATCGTCAAGACCAAAGTGCCCCTCAAGGGCCTGAAGCAGCCGGACAAGATGGAAAAAGCCCCCGCGGCCCCCAAGACCAAAGCCCAGATGCGCTATACCCGCCAGACCGGCGACAGCACCCGCGGAGACGGCGGGCACTTCGAGCGGGTGCGGCGGGAGGCCAAGATGGAGTGCAACCTGCTGGGCCTGACCGTGGACGAAGCGATCCAGGAGGCGGATTCCTTCATCGACCACGCCGTCCTGAACGGACAGTCCACCGTCTACCTGATCCACGGCAACGGCACCGGCGCTTTGCGCGCCGCCATCCAAAAGCATCTGCGGGGCCACCGGAACGTCAAGAGCTTCCGCCTGGGCCGCTACGGCGAAGGGGAGAGCGGCGTCACCGTTGTGGAGCTGAAGTGACCTGCGCCTTTCTCCGCGATCGGATCTGCCGGGCGTTCCCCCGGCGGGGCCGCCCGGGTGCAATCTTCGGGCGGCCTGTTTCGTTGTAATAGACAGGAACACACAGGGAAGGGCAGCGGATGAGAAAACAGCGCAGACGTACAAGATCAAAACACGGAAAAGACCGCCGGGTCAACTGGCAGCTGATCGCCCTGGCCCTCGCGGCGGCGGTAGGGCTGGCACGGCTGGGGGAGACATTCGTCCAGTGGCAGGCCCGTCAGGAGACCTTTCAGGAACAAAGCGCCCTGCAGGAGCCGGACGAGTTGTTCCGCCCCGAGGTGGGGGACCCGCCCTACACCATTGCGGTGGACGCCGGCCACGGCGGGGATGACCCCGGCGCCACCGGCGTGGTGGTGGAGCGGGACATGACCGCCGCCACCGCCGAGGCGCTGCTGCGCTGGCTGAACGCCGACCCCCACTACATACCGGTGACCACCCGGGACGGGTACGACGTCACCGCCAACCCCACCCAGAGGGCGCAGCGGGCCAACAGCCAAAACCCCGACCTGCTGCTGTCCATCCATGGGAATTCGGCGTCCACCGAGGCCGCCGGGTTTGAGTGTTACCCCATCACCCCGGGGCGGACCTGGCACCGGGAGAGCGTCTATTTTGCCCGTCTGCTGGCCGAAGGGATGGAGGCCGCCGGCAGTACCCTGCGGGGACAGCGCGGGGTGCGGTACATTTACTACGAAAACGGCCAGAAAGTCCTGGCCGAGGCAAACGACCTCCGGGTCCGGGAAGAAGAGACCTTTACCTTGCTGGAGCAGTCCAGCTGCCCGGCGGTGCTGGCCGAGCAGTGCTTTGTGACCAGCGCCGCCGATGTGGAGCGCTTTGGCGACGCCGACGGCTGCGAGCTGGCGGCCCGGGTCTATTATCAGGCTATCTGCTCTTACTTTGGCACCACCCCGCTGGAGAGCCTTCCATAACGAGCAAGAACGAACAGGGCCGCTGCAAACGAGCAGCGGCCCTGTTGCTTACAGGAGCTTCTTCTTGATCGGCTCGCAGGGGAGTTCCCGGAACGCCATCTTTTTCTGCTTTTGTCTTGCCATGGGATTCGGTCCCTCCTTCCAGAAAATGCCTTTGAATCAAATACGGATGGGCCGGAGGCAGGATTGCAGCCGGTTCGAAATTTTCCGTCAGGTTTCGGTAAAAAGTGAAACGATTTGCATTGCAATGCTTGACAAGTGAAAAAAACATGGTACAATAAACTCAAAGTGTGCACAAGCCATGTGCACGCAAATAGATTAGGCCGGGCGCCCCATGGCGCCTAAAGCTCATCGGACAGGGCTGGCCGCTGCCGCGTGTGGCGTAAAGCGTCACAACAATTATTGAACGGGTAAGGTTGCCCGGAAATTTTATAAGTTGGTCTCTTTTGATTGCCCTGTGCGGATGCACACCACTTGTGAAACGTCAATAAGAGCAGCAGCAGCCCTCATGATCTATTTGCTGAAGTACTCTTCCAAAGGCCAGGCATGGCAGGATGCCCAAGCCCCGCCCTGTGCGCAGCTTTGCAGGCGCAGGCGGCAGGCCGCCCAGAACGGTTTTTCACAGGCAGTGTGCCCGAAAGGGTGCGCTGCCTTTTTGCGTGCAGAAAAAAGAGGCCATGCAGGGAAAGAGGGATCTTATTGAACAGGGAACGTCAAAAACGGGCGCCCATTTACGAGGCGCTGGAAAAGTTCCGCCGGCAGCGCGTGGTGCCGTTTGATGTGCCGGGCCACAAGCGCGGCCGCGGCAACCCCGAGCTGGTGGAGCTGCTGGGGGAGCGCTGCGTGGGCATCGACGTCAACTCCATGAAACCGCTGGACAATTTGTGCCACCCGGTTTCGGTCATCAAGGAGGCGGAAGAACTGGCTGCCGACGCTTTTGGGGCGGCTCACGCCTTTTTGATGGTGGGGGGCACCACCAGCAGCGTCCAGAGCATGGTGCTGACCGCCTGCAAGCCGGGGGATAAGATCATCCTGCCCCGCAACGTCCACAAGAGCGCCATCAACGCCCTGGTGCTGTGCGGCGCGGTGCCGGTCTACATTGACCCCAAGGTGGACACCGATCTGGGCATCCCCCTGGGGATGGAGGCGGCCGACGTCCGCGCCGCCATCGAGGCCAACCCCGACGCCGTGGCCATCTTCATCAACAACCCCACCTACTACGGCATCTGCTCCGACCTGCGCAGCCTGGTGGAGCTGGCCCACGAGCACCACATGCTGGCCCTGGTGGACGAAGCCCATGGCACCCACCTGTACTTTGGGCCCGGCCTGCCCCTCAGCGGCATGGCGGCCGGGGCCGACATGGCAGCCGTCTCGATGCACAAATCGGGCGGCAGCCTGACCCAGAGCTCCCTGCTGCTGTGCGGGCCGGGGGTCAACGCGGGCTATGTGGGCAACATCATCAACCTGACCCAGACCACCAGCGCCTCCTACCTTTTGATGTCCAGCCTGGACATCAGCCGCCGGAACCTGGCCATGCGGGGCCGGGAGAGCTTTGCCAAGGTGGTGGACATGGCCGAGTACGCCCGGCGGGAGATCAACGCCATCGGCGACTACTACGCCTTCGGCTCCGAGCTCATCAACGGGGGCAGCATCTTTGATTTCGACGTCACCAAGCTGGCGGTGAACACCCGCGGCATCGGCCTGACCGGCATCGAGGTCTACGACCTGCTGCGGGACGAATACGACATCCAGATCGAATTCGGCGACCTGTCCAACATCCTGGCTTATATCTCCATCGGGGACCGCATCCAGGACATCGAGCGGCTGGTGGGCGCGCTGGCGGACATCCGCCGCCTTTACGCCAAGCCCCGCAGCGACCTGTTCACCGCGGAATACATCACCCCGCAGGTCAAGGCCACCCCGCAGCAGGCGTTCTATTCTCCCAAGGAGAGCCTGCCCCTGCGCGAGACCGCCGGGCGGATCTGCACCGAGTTCGTGATGTGCTATCCGCCGGGGATCCCCATCCTGGCGCCGGGGGAGGTCATCACCCCCGAGATCATCGACTACATCGAATTTGCCAAGGCCAAGGGCTGCTCGATGCAGGGCCCGGCCAGCGAAGACATCTCGGAACTGAACGTACTGGTTTGATCGGAAGGAGGATGCCCCTTGCAGGAAATGGACTATTGGTTTGGCGAGCTTCACACCGCCAACGTTAAGACCTGTATCCGGGTGGAGCGGCAGCTCTACAGCGGGACCAGCGATTTCCAGCGGATCGACGTCTTTGATTCGCCGGAGTTCGGCCGGTTCCTGACCTCGGACGGCAGCGTCATCTTCTCGGAAAAAGACGAGTTCACCTACGACGAAATGATCGTCCATGTGCCCATGGCGGTCCACCCCGACGTCAAGCGGGTGCTGGTCATCGGCGGCGGGGATGGCGGCGTCGCCCGGGAGCTGTCCCATTACCAGGAGATCGAGGTCATCGACGTGGTGGAACCGGACAAGATGTTTGTGGACGTCTGCCGCAAATATTTCCCGGACAATGCCTGCGGCCTGGACGACATCCGGGTGCGGGTCTACTACGAGGACGGCCTGCGCTTTCTGCGCGGCAAAGAGGACGAATACGACCTCATCATCAACGACTGCACCGACCCGCTGGGCCATGCGGCCGGGCTGTTCACCAAGGAATTTTACGGCAGCTGCTACAAAGCCCTCCACGAGGACGGCATCATGGTCTATCAGCACGGCAGCCCCTTCTTTGACGAGGACGAGGAGACCTGCCGCGCCATGCACAAAAAGGCGTACCGCTCGTTCCCCATCAGCCGGGTATACCAGGCGCACATCCCCACCTGCCCGGCGGGGTACTGGCTGTTCGGCTTTGCCAGCAAAAAATACCACCCCATCAAGGATTTTGACCCCAAGCGCTGGAACAAGCGGGGGATCAAGACCTGGTATTACACCACCCATCTGCACCGCGGCGCCTTTATGCTGCCGCGCTATGTGGAGGACCTCCTCAAGGAAGAGGAGGATTGACCCAAGCGGGCGGTGAAAACATCCGGCTGGATGCCGCCCTTTGTCTGAAAACGAACATTTGTCTGGAACCGAAAGGAGTATACATCATGAGCAAACTGCTTGTCATTGGCTGCGGCGGCGTCGCCTCGGTCGCCATCCAGAAGTGCTGCCAGAATTTTGAGACCTTCCCCGAGCTGTGCATCGCCAGCCGCACCGTCGCCAAATGCGACGCCCTGAAGGCCAAGCTGGAAGCCGCCGGCACGCCGGTGAAGATCACTACCATGACCGTCAACGCCGACGATGTGGAGGACCTGAAGCGGGTCATCCAGGCTTACCAGCCCGACCTGGTCCTGAATGTGGCCCTGCCGTACCAGGATCTTGCCATCATGGACGCCTGCCTGGCCTGCGGCGTCCACTACATCGACACCGCCAACTATGAGCCCGAGAACACCGACGACCCCGCCTGGCGCGCCGTCTACGAAAAGCGCTGCAAGGAGGAGGGCTTCACCGCCTACTTTGACTACAGCTGGCAGTGGGCCTACGCCAAGAAGTTTGAGGACGCCGGCCTGACCGCCATCCTGGGCTCCGGCTTCGATCCGGGCGTCACCAGCGTGTTCACCGCCTACGCCCTGAAGCACTACTTTGACGAGATCCACACCATCGACATCCTGGACTGCAACGGCGGCGACCATGGTTACCCCTTCGCCACCAACTTCAACCCCGAGATCAACCTGCGGGAGGTCTCGGCCAACGGCAGCTACTGGGAGGACGGCCACTGGGTGGAGACCAAGCCCATGGAGATCAAGCGGGAATACGACTTCCCCCAGGTGGGCAAAAAGGATATGTACCTGCTCCACCACGAGGAGATCGAGAGCCTGGCCAAGCATGTGCCCGGCGTCAAACGGATCCGCTTCTTCATGACCTTTGGCCAGAGCTACCTGACCCACATGAAGTGTCTGGAAAACGTGGGGATGCTGTCCACCAGCCCCGTCATGTTTGAGGGCCGGGAGATCGTCCCCATCCAGTTCCTCAAGGCGCTGCTGCCCGATCCCGCATCCCTGGGCCCCCGCACGGTGGGCAAGACCAACATCGGCTGCATCTACACCGGCGTCAAGGACGGCAAAGAGCGGACCATCTACATCTACAACGTCTGCGACCACCAGGAGTGCTATAAGGAGCTGGGCAGCCAGGCCATCAGCTACACCACCGGCGTGCCCGCCATGATCGGCGCCGCTCTGGTGGCCAACGGCCAGTGGCGCAAGCCCGGCGTCTACAACCTGGAGGAGATGGATCCCGATCCCTTCATGGAGATGCTGAACCAGTACGGCCTGCCCTGGGTGGTGGACGAGCACCCCGCTACCGTCGAGTGAGCCGGGATGGAAGCACTGTACAGCACCGAGCCGGGGCTGCGCACCCCGGTCTATGTCGTGGATGAGGCGGCGCTGGTTCGCAATCTGGAGATCCTGCAGGGGGTCCAGCAGAGGACAGGCTGCCATATCCTGCTGGCCCAAAAAGCTTTTTCCATGTTCCGGGTCTACCCGCTGATCGGGCAATACCTGGCCGGGGCCACGGCCAGCGGCCTTTTTGAGGCCCGGCTGGCCCACGAAGAGATGCCCGGCAGGGAAAACCATGTTTTCAGCCCGGCCTACACCCCGGAGGAAATGCAGGAGCTGGTCCGGATCTGCGACCATATCAGCTTCAATTCGCTGGCCCAGCTGGAGGCCCACCGCCCGGTCTGGCAGGCCGCCGGCGTCAGCGTGGGGCTGCGGGTCAATCCCGAGCACTCCACCCAGGAGGGGCATGCCATCTATGACCCCTGCGCGCCGGGCAGCCGGCTGGGCATCCGCCGCTGCGGCCTGCCCGACGTTCTGCCCAGCGGGGTGGAGGGGCTCCACTTCCACACACTCTGCGAGCAGGACGCCGCCCCGCTGGTGGAGACCTTTGCAGCCTTTGAGCAGGCTTTCGGCTCGTATCTGCCCGCCATCCAATGGCTGAATCTGGGCGGCGGCCATCACATCACCCGCCCGGGATACGACCTCGAAGCACTGGAGCGCCTGATTTTGTACGTCCGGCAGACTTACGGCGTCGAGGTCTACCTGGAGCCGGGGGAGGCCATTGCCCTCAACGCCGGCACCCTCATTACAACGGTGCTGGACGTGGTGCAGGCCTCCGATATGCCGGTCCTGATCCTGGACACTTCGGCCGCCTGCCATATGCCCGACGTCCTGGAGATGCCTTACCGGCCTCCGCTGCACGGCGCGGGCCTGCCGGGCGAAAAAGCCTGCACCTGCCGCCTGGCCTCCCGCACCTGCCTGGCGGGGGACGTCATTGGCGAATACAGCTTTGACGCCTGCCCGCAGGTGGGGGACCGCCTTGTCTTTGGCGATATGGCGATCTATTCCATGGTCAAAAACAACACCTTCAACGGGATGCCGCTGCCGGACATCGCTCTGCGTCATGCCGGCGGCAGCTGCGAAGTGGTCCGCCGGTTCGGCTATCAGGACTTCAAGACGCGGCTTTCCTGAAAGGATACGAAAGGGTTTGCCTATGTACAAAATGCCCGCTGAATACCAGCCGCACCGCGCTACCCTGATGATCTGGCCCGTCCGTCCCGGCAGCTGGGGCAAAGACCCCCGCCCGGCACAGGCCGCCTTTGTGCGGGTGTTCGAGGCCATCACGCAGGGAGAGGACCTCTACCTGCTGGCCGGCCCCGGTCACCTGGAGGAAGCCCGCGCCGCCACGGCCCATCTGGACCCGGCGCGGGTGCACCTGCTCTGCATCGACTCGGACGACGCATGGGCCCGTGATGTGGGGCCCACCTTCGTCCAGGATGAGGCGGGCCGGCTGAAAGGGATCAGCTGGCGGTTCAACGCCTGGGGCGGGGAAGTGGACGGCCTCTACGCCGACTGGCAAAAGGACGACGCCGTGGCTTCGGCCTTTTGCGACGCTGCGGGATACCCCTGGGAGGACGCCGCACCCTTTGTTTTGGAGGGGGGCAGCATCCACACCGACGGGGAAGGGACGGCGCTGGTCACCGAGAGCTGCCTGCTCTCGGCCGGGCGCAATCCGTCCCTGTCCCGGCAGGAGATCGAGGCAGAGCTCTGCCGCCGTCTGGGCGTCTGCAAAGTGCTGTGGCTGCCGCGCGGCATCTACAACGACGAGACCAACGAACACGTGGACAACGTCTGTGCCTTTGTGGGGCCCGCCGAAGTGGTGCTGGCCTGGACCGACGACCCGTCTGACCCGCAGTACCCGCTTTCGGCGGCGGACCTTGCCTACCTGCAAAGCGTCACCGACGCCCAGGGCCGGCGGCTGAAGATCCACAAGCTGCCCATCCCGGACCATCCCATCCTGTGCAGCGAGGCCGATTGCGACGCCTACGAGTTTGCCCCGGGCGAAGACACCCGGGAGCCGGGGGAGCGGCTGGCTGCCAGCTACGTCAATTTCTATTTTGTCAACGGCGCCGTCCTGGTGCCTCAGTTTGGCGGCGAGAATGCTGCCAGCGACGCCCGCGCCTGCGCCATCCTGCAGGCGCTGTGCCCGGACCGCCGTGTGATCGGCCTGCCTGCGCGGGATATTTTGCAGGGCGGGGGAAACATCCACTGCATCACACAGCAGATCCCGCTGTAAGAGAAGGAGGGGAACGCTATGCCTCAAACGACCGTTGCGGCCATCCAGATGACCTGTGTGGCCGACCCGGCCCAGAACCTGGCCCACGCCGAAGAGCTGGTCCGGCAGGCTGCGGCCAAGGGCGCGCAGATCGTCCTGCTGCCCGAGCTGTTCGAACGCCCGTATTTCTGCCAGGAACGCCGGTACGAATACTACGATTACGCGCTGCCGCTGGAAGAAAATCCCGCAGTGCGCCGCTTTGCCGAGGTCTGCCGCGAGCTGGAGCTGGTCATGCCGGTCAGCTTTTATGAAAAAGACGGCACTCGTCTGTTCAACAGCGCTGCCATGCTGGACGCTGACGGCAGCATCCTGGGTGTCTACCGCAAGACCCATATCCCGGACGACCATTATTATCAGGAAAAGTTCTATTTCACCCCCGGCAACACCGGTTTCAAAGTGTTTGATACCCAGTACGGCCGGGTCGGGGTGGGCATCTGCTGGGACCAGTGGTTCCCGGAGACGGCCCGCTGCCTGGCGCTGGCCGGGGCGGATCTGATCTTGTATCCAACTGCCATCGGCAGCGAGCCCATCCTGGATGTGGACAGCGCCGGCCACTGGCAGCGGACCATGCAGGGCCATGCGGCCGCCAATGTGCTCCCTGTAGTTGCGGCTAACCGCTACGGCACCGAAGTGGTCACGCCGTGCAGGGAAAACGGGGGCCAGCAGAGCGCGCTGCGGTTTTACGGCACCAGCTTTTTGACCGACGAGACCGGGGCAGTCCTGGTCCAGGCCGGCCGGGATGAGGACGCCGTCCTGACTGCAAGCTATGACTTTGCAGCCATCCGCCAGGCTCGTATGGAATGGGGCTTGTTCCGCGACCGTCGGCCCAAGTGCTATGGCGCGATCTGCGACTTGAACGGATAAACTTCCGCCGCACGATCGTCCTGTAATTTAATATTATGAAAAGCGCACCCCGCATCTGTGCACGGCACAGGGAAGGGTGCGCTTTTTTGATGCCGGACGTGCAGCGTGGAGCCAGCCGGCGCGCTTGATTTTGCGGACAGGACCAGAAGAGAGGAGGGCTATTTTTGCATAATATAAATTTCGTATAATGTAGGTTATACGAAAAATAGGGAAGCGAAAAAGCCCTTTTGAGGCGCTTTTGGGTCTCTCGGCCGGTCTGAGCTGATTTTGGCTCCATCCGGGCCTTCCAAACGGCTTATATCGTATCATTCCGATTTGTGCGTTTTTCATGGTGTGTTACACGATTTCAATCCATCAAAAGTTTTTGTGCAACCATTTCGGCGGTCAACAAAACCCTCCGGAAAATCCCGGAGGGTTTCAATCTGTAGCTTACTTTAGCTTATAGGAGCCTTTGTGCTTGCAGCGCTGCCCGCAAGTCCGCCGCAAACTGTGCCTGCTGGCGTTTCAGATACCATTTGACGAAAGGCCGCATCCAGAACTTTTTTGCGGTGACGTACTCGGTAAAATCCACTACGGTGGCGGCGCCTCTCTGCCGGAATGCGCCCACCCAGCGGCCGGTCATGTTGTCGTTGTCCATGGTGAACTCCCAGCGGCGGCAAGGTTCCTCCCCTATGATTGTGAAATTTGTAACGCATCCGCCCTTGGTGTACTCCCGGAACGTCCGGGCATCGGGCGTCTCGACCCGTTCCACATCGCTGCGCCAGCCCGGATAGCGCTGGACGTCCCTGACGATGGCCCAGACGGTTTGGACCGGGCCAGGCAGCACGGTTTTCAGATGGGATGTCGTCATATTTCCTCCCGCTGCATTCAGCCGAATTTTTCTTTCAGGCGTTCCAGGTCGGCGGCGTCGATCCATTCTTCCGAATAACCGCAGCCGCAGCAGACATACCGGTGGACCAGCACGGCGGAAAAATAAGTAAAGCCCATCTGGATGTTGTTGCCCGCGCCGTAGGCGCCGGACTTGCCCGGCACCCGCAGGATGTCGCGGCCGCCGCATTTGGGACAGATATGGGATCGTTTCATGACGAATGCCTCCTTTTTATCTCCTCCTGAACGTTACCTTGTATACTTCATGGGTGTGTAGCGGATGCCGTCCTCCACACGCTCTGCATCGGTATCCACAAACCCCAGCTTGTGATAGACCGGGACCGCATAGGGCGAAGAATGGACGGTGAACAGATCGTTTTTGCTGTTGGCCAGCAGGTGCTCCCACAGCTTGCGGCCGATACCCCGCCTTTGATGGGCGGCTGCTACAAAAAAGCAGCAGATGTGCTTCCGGCGCTCGCTGGTGGCCAGGACGCCCAGCAGCTCCCCTTCCTGAAACGCGCCGAAAAATTCCAGCGCGTCGATCTGCTCGGGAGCGTCGATAAAGGCCCGGAAGGCACGCACCCCTTCCGGGACGTAGTCGGGGGCTTCAAAGCGCAAAAAAGTCTCCCAAATCAGGGCCAGCGCGGCCTCCCGCTCGTCGACATGCAGGCTTCGAATTTCCATCGTGTCACCTCACAGGGGATGTTCTGCGGCGTACTGAAGGAATGCCGGCGTTTTGGACCAGTATTGGACGCCCCAGTTTTCAAAGTTCCATTCGTCCATGTAGTTGTTGCATTCGTAGTCCACATAATAGAGGACGCCGTTCTGCAGGATGAAGTTGGTGGGGAAATAGTCGATGTTGGTGTGGGCCGGGTACAGCAGGCGGCACATGGCCCGGATCTGTTCCAGGCAGGTCTCGGGCAGACGGTCCTGCAGGACCATTTCGTAGACCGTCTCCCCTTCAATGTACTCTTTCACGATGCGCTCGTTTTCCCGGTCCACATCCAGCATTTCCGGCATGGGGATGCCGATCTCCGACAGCCGGCGGTAGTCGGCCAGCTCGGCCGCTAGCTTGTCCCCAAACTGGTAGTAATCGCAGGGCTCGTGGTGGATCTGCTTGAGGGTGACAGCTCTGCCGTCATCTGCCTCCGCCAGCCAGGAATAACCGCCCTTGCCTTTGCCCAGCAGTTTGAGAAGGGCGTATTCTTTTCCGTTGACCATCATGGTTTCTTTCATCCAAGGCACCTCCCTTGTGGATTCACTCGGCGGCGGCTTCCCGGTAGGCCCGGACGGCGTACCAGGCGACGGCCGCAGTCATCAGAGCGAACAGCGCTTCGGTCAGGAGGATGGAGTAATTGGGCATGATGACGGCGGCAAAATCCACCGCAAAGTGCCCGCCGAAGGCCGCCCAGTACCAGCTGGCTTTCCGGTCCCTGACCGCGCGCCAGACCAGCACCGACAGGGCGATGTGCAGGCAAATGGCGACGGCGCGCTCGAAACCGGCCACAAAAAAGATGTAAGCCGGGGCCGTCCACAGCTGGGACACCCCGCCCAGGACGGATTCCAGGGTGGCTTCGTCCAGGCCGGACAGGACGTCGGGCAGCGAGCCGCTGTTGATCAGGGCTGTGTTGACCAGGTTGTTGATCGAGGTCAGCCCCAGCAGGATCATGGCTTCGGCGCCGCCGTGGCCTGCGCCGTACATCAAAGCGTTTTTGCCGTCAAAGCGGTGACGCAGGACAAACCGCATGGCCAGATACCGGCCGGTCTCTTCAAAAGCGGCGGCCATCAGGGCGGCATACACCGCATACAGGAACAGATTGCCGGTGAGGGCCGTGCCGGCCAGGCTGAACACCAGGGAATGGACCGCGGTCTCCAGCACCATGGCAAACAGGATGAACACCAGCATACCGGTCACAAAACTGGATGTACGGGCGTATTTTTTGTGCTTTAAGTAGAGATACAGCCCGATGGGCAGCCCAAAAGCCACCAGCAGCGAAACGATCATGCCGGCTACATTGCCGGCGGGTACCGTAGGGAGCGATTGCAGTTCCATCTCAGGGGACCTCCTTTTGATCTGGACATCTGTTTAACATTTAATCTAACGGTTAACCGTTGCCTGCATTATAACAGAACCCTCCCTCTTTGTCAACCAGCAAAAGCGGCTGCCGTTTTCATTCCGGGCCCAGCTCCGGAAGGGTGGGCAGAATATCGGGCAGCGGCTCCCCTGCCCCCTCCCCTTCCGGGTCTGCCGGCTCTTCCGGGGCCAGGCCGGCGGACGCCGGCGTTTCGGGCAGAGGCTGCGGGGCAGGCTTTTTTCTGTGGGCAGAGCCCAGAGGGTTGGCCTCCACGGCCGCCCGCACCTGCGCGTCCTTGAGGTGGGTATAGATCTGGGTGGTGCTCACGTTGCTGTGGCCCAGCACCTCCTTCAGGGTCAGGACGTCCACCGTCCCGGTCTGGTACATCAGGGTCGCGGCGGTGTGCCGGAGCTTGTGGGTGGAATACCCCTGCAGGCCCGCCGCCTTCATGGCCCCGGTGACGATCTGCTCCACCCTCCGGTTGGAGATGCGGTCTTTCCGCCGCCGGGTGATGAACACCGCCGTCTCTTTGGGCGAAAGCCCTTCCACTGTTCCCCTCTTTTGGAGGTAGCGGTCCAGCGCCTCGATGCAGGCGTCGTTCAGGTAGACCATCCGTTCCTTGTGTCCCTTGCCGAACAGGCGGATCTGCCTGGCGTTCAGGTCGATGTCCTCCAAGTTCATCCCCACCAGCTCAGCCAGGCGCATCCCGCAGTTGAGGAACAGGGTCACCATGCAGTAATCCCGCTCGGGGAAGTCGCCCTGGGTCAGGGATGTTTCCAGCAGGTCTACGGCCTGCTCCGCCGTCAGATATTTGGGCAGGACCTTGTCCAGCTTGGGCGGGTTGACCGCCGCGGTGGGGTCGTTTTCCAGCCGGCTGGCATGGTTGACCATGTAGTCGTAAAAGCCGTGCAGGCTGGCCAGCCGCCGGGCGGTGGAAGATTTTTTGTTGCCGCGGCTCTGGTTCAGAAAATAGAGGTACTCATAGATGTCTTCGCGGGTGACGCTGCCCCAAAAGGCGGTGTCCAGCCCTTTGGGGTCGATGTCTTTCATCTCGGCGTCCTCGGGCACAAGGCCCCGCCGCCGCTTCATGAATTTGCTGAAATTGCGCAGGTCGCAGTAATAATTGAAAGCCGTATTGGGGCTTTTGCCTGCAATGACTTCCAGATAGCGCACATAGTCCACAATATCCTGGGATGCGTCCTGAAAGGGCTTGTGCTTGCCCGGATTTTTCTCGTCCAGATAAATCGACATGGATGTCCTCTTATGTTGATGGATTTGTTTTTCAGCGCAGGGCAGAAATAAGATATGCCGCAAAACTATACCGGCGCGATCAAATGGTGCGCAAAAGCGGTGCGGCCGGCTTTCAGCGCTTTTGCAGCTGGGCCAGCGCGGCGTAGTGCAAAACCTCGAACTGCTCCGGCGCAATGCGGGCCAGAAGCGCCTTGTGTTCCTGTTCCCACCGGGTGATCTCTTCCGGGGCGAGGGACGCCCCGATCCCGCGGCAGGCTTTCATCCGGCCGTGCCAACTCTCGCGGGTGAAGGGCACCGCCAGCTTGTATTCTTCATGGGACACCAGCGTAAAGGTCTCCCGGCAGCAGTCTGGTATCTCGATGGGATGGACCGTCTCCCCTGCTCCGCTCCACCCGGGGTTATACTTGAGCACCAGTTTTTCGCTGGCCTCGGCAATGGGGTCCTCCCAGGACAGCCAGGCCATATAGAGGATCAGAAGGCTGCCGCCGGGTTTCAGCATACGGTGGAGGCGGGGCATAAGCCGCGCGTGGTCAAAGTACCAAAAGCACTGGCAGGCGGTGATCACGTCAAAGGTCTCATCGGGGAAACAGACCTCCTCCGCCGGGACGGCCTGGTAGTCGATGTCCATCCCGCGGGACAGGGTCCGGGCCTGTTCGATCTGTTCCGGGGCGAGATCGGTCCCCGTCCAGCGGGCCCCGAAACGATAGAGGATTTCTGGGCAGGACCCCTGTGCCGGTGCCCAGATCCAAAACCCGCTGGCCTGCAAGGCACAGCCCGCGGCCGGTGATCTTCTCGTAAAACAGCGGAGGATAAATGTCCCGGTATCTGGCGTAGTCGGCTGCGGCGCGCCCCCAGTCGAAGGGCTTGCCTCCGTCGATCTTCGGGTCGGTCATCACCATGGGAAACCCTCCTTTCAGCGGTTCAGGACGGCCAGGGCGTCCGACACATAGGCCGCGCCGATGAGCTGGAGGCCGGGGTAATCCGCCGGGTCCAGATGACGCAGGCTGGGGCGCGGGATGACCGCCTGTTCAAAGCCGATGCGCTCGGCCTCCCGCAGGCGCTGTTCCAGGTTGGGGACGCTGCGCACTTCCCCGCCCAGGCCCACCTCCCCGATGGCGATGAGCTTGTCGCTGACCGGCTTGTCCAGCAGCGAGGAGATCATGCTCATGCAGACGGCCAGGTCGCAGGAAGTGTCCCGCAGGGCGATGCCGCCCACGATGTTGACGTAAACGTCCAGGTTCCCGAAGAAATACCCGGCCCGCCGCTCCAGAACGGCGAGCAGAAGGTTGACCCGGTTGGAATCGTAGCCCGAGCAGGCCCGCCGGGGCGACGGGAAGGTAGTCTTGGCGGCCAGGGCCTGGATCTCGCTGAGGATGGGGCGGGTGCCCTCCATGGTGCAGGCTACGCAGTTCCCCGAGACGCCCAGGGGCCGGCCCTCCAGCAGCATCTGGGAGGGGTTGGCGATCTCGGTCAGGCCGCGTCCGGTCATATCAAACATCCCCAGCTCATTGGTGGAGCCATAGCGGTTCTTGGCCGCACGGAGGATGCGGTAGGGCAGCATCTTGTCCCCTTCAAAATACAGGACAGTGTCCACGATGTGTTCCATGACCTTGGGCCCGGCAATGGCCCCGTCCTTGTTGACGTGGCCCACCAGGAACATGGGGATCTCCTGCTTCTTGGCCACCGCCAGCAGGCGGGCCGTACTCTCCTTGACCTGGCTGACGGTGCCGGAAGAGGACGAAATATCGGCGCAGCGCATGGTCTGGATCGAGTCGATGACCACAAGGTCCGGCTTCTCCTTCTCGATCAGGCCGCAGATCTCGTCCACGTCGTTCTCGGCGGCAAGGTAGATGTTGTCCTGGGGCAGGTCAAGGCGGGCGGCCCGCAGTTTGACCTGCCGCACCGACTCTTCGCCGGTGATGTAGAGGACGGTGTAGCGGTCCGAGATGGCGCCGCACAGCTGCAGCAGCATGGTGGACTTGCCCACGCCCGGCTCGCCGCTGAGCAGGACGACGCCGCCCAGCACAATGCCGCCCCCCAGCACCCGGTCCAGCTCGGCGATGCCGGTGACGATCCGGCTCTTTTCCTCGGTGGTGCTGATGTCGGCCAGCCGCCGGGCGCTCAGGCTGGTGACCCCCTCCTGCCGGGGGGCGGAGCGGGCCGCCGGGCTGCCTGGCTTGGGGGCTTCGGCCACCACATCCTCGTGCATGGTATTCCAGCTGCCGCAGCTGGGGCAGCGCCCCATCCAGCGGGGGCTGGTCTCGCCGCACTGCGAGCATACATAGATCGTTTTCAGTTTTGGTTCTTTCATACTAGGCATAGCGGGTCCCCTTGTTGTTTTGCATGGATTTGTTTTTATGATACCACGGTGCGGCCCGGGGCGCAAGGCAGGGCTTTTCTTCCGGGGAGCGGTGCGGTATACTGGGAGCAAAAAGGAGGTATATCCCATGTTCCACCTGAACATCGCATTGCTGCAGATCGCTCCCGGCCCCACGTTGGAAGCAAACCTGCAAAAGGGCCTGTCCGCCTGCCGGCAGGCCCGCCAAAAAGGGGCGGACATCGCCCTTTTCCCCGAGATGTGGAGCAATGGCTACCGCATATACGGCCGACCCGTCGAGGAGTGGACTGCCGAGGCCATCCCGGCGGACGGCCCCTTTGTGGAAGCCTTCGGCCAGCTGGCGCGGGAGCTGGGCATGGCCATCGGGATCACTCTGCTGGAGCGTTTTCCCGGCGGCCCCCGCAACACCCTGGTCCTGTTCGACCGTTTCGGCCGCAGGGCGCTGACCTATGCCAAGGTACACACCTGCGACTTTGACGCCGAGCGGGCCCTGACCCCCGGCGAAGGGTTCCGGGTCGCCGATCTGGACACACCGGCCGGCGTGGTCAAGGTGGGGGGCATGATCTGCTTCGACCGGGAATTTCCCGAGAGCGCCCGCATCCTGATGCTGAAAGGCGCCGAATTGATCCTGACCCCCAATGCCTGCCCCATGGAGATCAACCGGCTTGCCCAGCTGCGGGGCCGGGCCTACGAAAATATGCTGGCCATCGCCACCTGCAATTATCCCGCCGGTGTCCCCGACTGCAACGGCGGGTCCACCGTCTTTGACGGGGTGGCCTATCTGCCGGAGCTGGAAGGTTCCCGGGACACCTGTATTTTGCAGGCGGGCGAAGAAGAAGGCATCTGCCTTGCGTCGCTGGATCTGGATCAGCTGCGGCAGTACCGGGCCAGTGAGGCGCACGGCAATGCCTACCGCCGCCCCGAACTCTACACGGCCCTGACCGAACGGACAGTCCGGCCGCCCTTCCTCCGGCCGGACCGGCGGGGGTAATCCCTACAGCAGCTGCCCGGCCAGACAGGCCAGCGCCGTGGACACCCCGCAGACGGGCAGGAATAAGACGTTCAGCACCAGGTACTGCGCCAGCAGCCCCCGGGCCCCGGCCAGGGACGGGAGCTCCTGCCGGCCAAACGCAGCCCGCTGCAGCCGGCCGCTGACCTGAAGGGCCGACGCCCCAAACAGGCAAAGCCCGGCCACCGCCGCCGCAGTGGGCGCCCCGGACAGGACCAACCCCAGCAGGGCATGACGCCAGCCCGACGTCAAAAACAGCTGCAGGCTGACCACCCCGACCCCCATGCCGAACAGCATTGCAAAGAGGTGGATCATCACGGGGCCGAAGGCCGACAGCCCCAACAGGAGCAGAAGGGTGGCGCTGCCGGCGGCAGTCAGATATTCCGCGCCGAACAGAGTCCAGACAGCGCCCGGCTCGTCCAGGGTGAAAAGGCGGGACCAGTTGTCCAGATAAGCGGACAGGAACGCCTGCTCGTCCCCGGAGCCCAGGGCCAGCGCAACGCCCGAGAGCAGGGCCCCGAACAGATACGAAGCCGCCAGGATGGCGCATTCCCTGGCAAGGTCCTGTCTGCGCCCACGGGCCCGGCGCAAAGCGGCCCTGCGGGCAGGCGCCGGCGGGGCAGAAACAGAAGAAGCCTCGGCCTTTTCTTTGACAAAAGGGACAAAAGGCGCAGGGTCCGGCCGGGCTGCGTCTGCCGGAGCGGGCGCAGCCTGCGGCACGGCAAGGGTTTTGGATGAGACGGACTCCTGATAGACCCACATAACTTGTCCTCCTGATGGGGTCGCATCCGAAAAGGCTCTGCTGGAGCTTTTCGGATGCGGCCTGGGGGCCGGCACATCGCACGACCCCGGTTCCGTTCGGGCGTCGTCCGGTCAGCGGCGGCGGCGCTTTTCGGTGCGGCGGGTCCCGGCGGAGCCGCCTGCAGCGCCGGACAGGACCACCAGAGCCAGCCGTGCCAGCTGCGCGCCGTCCGGGACGCCGCCCCCCGCAAGCTGGAACCCCAGCAGGGCCAGCGCATAGGCAAGGCCCAGCCCGCCGCCCCAGAGCAGCCCCCGGCTTTTTTGCAGCAGGGCCAGCACCCAGCCCCCCAGCAGGCTGCCCACGCAGACCGACGCGGTGGCAAAGGGCCAGGCCGTCCCTGGGCTCATGCCGCGGGACGCCATCAGGGCCGCCAGAGCCGCCCCACAGCCGGCCGCGGCCGCCGCCCCCAGTGCGAAGGCGGCCAGAACAGATACGGGTGCAGATCGCCAAATGGTATTTGCAGACATAAAAACGCGCCTCCCTGCACTATCTCTATGCGGGGAGGCGCGCTGTGTATGCCGGATGGATTTACTTTTTGCTGTTGGAAGCCTTGGAGGAAGCTGCGGGCGCATTGTCCATGTTCAGCTTTTCCACCGAGCCGATGGCGGTCTTGGTGAAGCGGATCTTGACGCGGTCACTGCCGGTCTCCAGAACGAAGGTATCGTCCTTGATGGCGACCACGCGGCCGATGACGCCGCCGATGGTGGTCACCTGATCCCCGATCTCCAGGCTGTTGCGCATTGCTGCGTCCTTTTTCTCCTGCTTTTTCTGGGGACGGTAGATCATGAAGTACAGCAGGACCACCATCAGGGCAAGGGTAAAAAACAAGCTGACCATGCTTTCAGTGCCAGTCATTTTCAAATTCTCCTCTCAAAATTGTTTATCGTTATTATACCGGTTTATACGTCCGGATGCAAGGCCAAAAGCGCAAATCGTCCGAAAAAAGCGGACTTTTTAGATCCGGGTGTCCAGCGTCTTGACGTACCGGTCGTGGAACTGGGTGAAAGTGCCCGCGTCCAGCTCGTCCCGGATGCGCTCCATCAGGTGGTTGTAGAACCAGAGGTTGTGCATCACGGCTAGGCGCATCCCCAGCAGCTCTTCCGCCTTGAACAGGTGGCGGATGTAGGCCCGGGTATAGTTCCGGCAGGCGGGGCAGCCGCAGGCCGGGTCGATGGGGCGCTCGTCCCGCTCGTACTTGGCGTTTTTGATGTTGATGATGCCGCCCCAGGTGTTCAGGTGGCCGTGGCGGGCGTTGCGGCTGGGCATGACGCAGTCAAACAGATCCACGCCCCGGGCCACCGCCTCGATGATATTGCCCGGGGTGCCCACCCCCATCAGATAGCGCACCTTGTCCCGGGGCATATGGGGCTCTACCTGGCTGATGATGTCGTACATCACTTCGGCAGGCTCCCCCACCGCCAGGCCGCCGATGGCGTAGCCGTCCAGCTCCATCTCGGCGATCTGCTTCATGTGCTCCACCCGCAGGTCGGGGAAGGTGCACCCCTGGTTGATGCCGAACAGCAGCTGGTGGGGATTGACCGCCTTGCCCTCCGCCTTGAGCCGGGCCATTTCGGCCTGGCAGCGGGCCAGCCAGCGGACCGTCCGCTGGCAGCTGGCCTTGGAATAGTCGTGCTGGGCGGGGTTCTCGACGCACTCGTCAAAGGCCATGGCGATGGTGGAGCCCAGATTGGCCTGGATCCGGATGCTCTCCTCCGGGCCCATAAAGATGCGGCGGCCGTCCAGATGGGAGGCAAAGGTGACCCCCTCCTCGGTGATCTTGCGCAGCTTGGCCAGGCTGAACACCTGGAAGCCGCCGCTGTCGGTCAGGATCGGCCCGTCCCAGCGGGTGAACTTGTGCAGCCCGCCCATCTCGGCCACCAGCTTGTCTCCCGGGCGGAGATGCAGGTGGTAGGTGTTGCAGAGCATGACCTGGGTGCCGATCTGCTTGAGGTCCTGAGCGGACAGTCCGCCCTTGATGGCGCCGGCGGTCGCCACGTTCTGGAACGCGGGGGTCTGCACCGTGCCGTGGACGGTGCGAAATTCGCCCCGGCGGGCGGCGTGCTCCTGTTTCAGGAGCCGGAATGTGGTCAATGAAGCCATGTGATCTTTTATCCTTTCCTGGGGCGGCCTGGCCAGGCAGGCCCCATGCGCGGAGAACAGCCGCGCTCTCTTCTGCAGGCAGTGCCTTCTGCGTACATACTGCTTTATTATACCTGCTGCCGCGGGGATTTGCAAGCCTCCGGCAAAGGCGCATCTTCCTGCAGGCGGGCCCGGTACTCGGTGGGGGTGCAGCCATAGCATTTGCGAAAGATCCCGGCAAAATAGCTGGCGCTGGAAAACCCGGCTGCAAAGCTGATCTCCGCCACGGTCTGGTCGGTGCCCTCCAGCAGCTCCAGGGCTTTTTTCAGCCGGTAGCCGGTCAGGTAAGAGATGGGCGACTCCCCGGTATACCGCTGGAAGATGGCGCAGCAGGTGGTCTTGCCGGTATGGCCGGCCCGGCTGATCTGCTCCAGGGTCAGCTTTTCGGCGTAATGCCCGTAAATGAAGCGGAGCATCTCCTTCAGGGCCGTCAGGTGCTGGGTGGCCGGCTGGGGCGGCGCGGCGCTGGGCTGCTGGCCCGACAACAGGAACACCTGCTCCCAGATGCGGAGGATCAGGCGCTCTGCTTCCAGCGGGAACAGCGGGCTGTCCTGGCGCCGGGACAGTTCCACCAGCCCGTCCAGCACCTCGCGCTGCCGCTGGTCCTCCGGCCGGAGGACCAGAAAGGGCAGGGCCTGATTTTCCAGCACGGGCAGCACAAACTTCTGCTCCACCCAGGGGGAGGAACAGAGCAGGGTGGGATGGAACAGCAAACAGAGGAAGGCGCAGTCCGAGCCGTCCGCGCTGCAGGTGGAATGGAGCTGCCGCCCATTGACGAAGATGCCCTCCCCTGCTTTGAGCCGGACCCTTTGGTCGTTGATGTTATAGAACAGCTGCCCCGACGCCATGTATAAAAATTCCAGGTCGTCGTGCCAGTGGCTGAGGACGCGGTAGCAGGTGTGGGGGGCAAATTCTCCCCAGCACAGATAGACGGGAAAGTCCGGGATGTTGTAGGTTACATCCTCCATCTTGCTGCCGGAACGTTTGTACTTCATAAGCCGCCTCCGCAAATGTGAAAGATTCTGCTAGTAATATGGATGATTGCGATAGATTCAAGCGTTTATCTGAAATATAATCATAGCAGAGAAGCAAACACCTGTCAACCAAAGAACGGAGGAAACCATGAAAGAGAAGATGCTCCAGTGGATGATGACCAATCTCTGCGCATGGGCCTGCATCGAGCAGAACGCCCTCTTCCGGCGGGCCTATCTGGATCTGTTCGACGATCTGAGCAGACAGGCCCAGCATTGACCCCCGGACGCCGGCCTCAAAAGCCGGCGTTTTAGCGTGTCGCAAAAGCGCCACGCTCCAGGGGGAACCCATTTCTGCCTGCAGTCGCGGGACAGAAATTCTTTCCCCCTGGTATCCCCCTGGGGACAAAATTTGGCGCTGAACCGCGCACTCGCCGCAAGGCGACTCGTACACTCTCAGTGCCAAATTTCCCTGTATGTGTCCCGACCGTACGCACATGTCGTCCGGTCGGGACTCTTTTGACAATCTGGCATACCAGCCTCAGAAGCCGGCGTTTTTCTCTGCGGTCCAAAACCCTCTGGAAAAAACGGCTGTTCTACCTTATAATAGAACCATCACCGCCCGGCGGCCGCGCCGGCATTTCAGGAGGATAGGACCATGACCGAAAAAGAAAAGATGCACAGCGGGGACCTGTATCTCCCGGACGATCCCGACATCGTCCGGGAACAGACCGCCTGCCTGGAAAAACTCTACGACTTCAACCAGACCCGCCCCAGCGAGCTGGCCCGGCGTGCCGCCCTGCTGCAGGAAATGTTTGCCGAGATCGGCGAGGGCTGCTACATCGAGCCGCCTCTGCACGCCAACTTTGGGGGCCGTCACGTCCACTTCGGCAGCCACGTCTACGCCAACTTCAACCTGACCTTGGTGGACGACACCCACATCTATGTGGGGGACCACACCATGTTTGCACCCAACGTGATCCTTGCCACGGCAGGGCATCCCTTGCTCGGCGCGCTGCGGGAGCGGAATTATCAGTACAACATGCCGGTCCGCATTGGCCGCAACTGCTGGCTGGGCGCCGGCGTCATCGTGCTGCCGGGGGTCACCATCGGCGACAACACAGTGGTAGGCGCCGGCAGCGTCGTCACCAAAGACCTGCCCTCCCATGTGCTGGCCGTAGGCTCCCCTGCCCGGGTGGTGCGGGAGCTTGGCAGTCACGAGCGGGAATTCTACTTCAAGGACCGCCGGATCGACCCCGCGCTTCTGGAGGGGGTCTGACTCTCTCCTTGGGCCTCGCCGCAAATCCCTGTTGACGTCCTCCCCATTTGACGCTATAATAGTAGGGTAGCCCGGGGCGTGGGGGTGAACATCCCCGCAGCCCCGCAGGCGGGCGCTTTTGCTTCCGCCATGTCTTCGTAGCTCAGCTGGATAGAGCACTCGCCTCCTAAGCGGCAGTTCGTTCGAATCCGGCTGGACCCGAAAATTGAATATTTTTTGTATACGCCCCCGTAGCTCAGTTGGATAGAGCGGTCGCCTCCTAAGCGACAGGCCACTGGTTCGAACCCAGCCGGGGGTGCCAAAAGTACCGCTGCAAGCCATTTTTTGCTGGTTTGCAGCGTTTTTTGTTTTGCTTCTCCCGGTCTCTTGCTCGTTTGGGACCGGGAGAATTTTATGCGCTGCAATGTATATCCTGCTAAGAAGAAACGAACGATTTCCATGTTCCTGCTAAGAAAAATCCCATCTTTGCTAATTGGAGTTTTCGGACTTACCTGCCGCCTGGTGCCGCCGAGAGCAGCGCAGCCAGGGTATTTGCCAGTTCCGGCGACTGCCGGAGCTGTTCCACCAGGGCCTCCAGGTCAAGCGTCGCCGGTGCCGGTTCCTTCGGCTCCTCTGGGGGACGGACCGCGCGCAGGTTGGGATTTGCGTAGAAGGCGCTCTCAAACTTCTGGGCGTTGATCTTGCGGTCCTCGTCCAGGATATGGGCATACACGCTGGTAATCATGTCAATCTCCGCATGGCCCGTGTCGCCTTGGGTGGCCTTCAGGTCGCCGTGGTTCAGTTTCAGCTTGTAGGTGGTGCTGGAATGACGGAGGGAATGAAAGACCACCCTGGGCAGCCCTGCCTTCTCCCGCAGCTTCTCAAAC
>DXBJ01000025.1 GCA_019116585.1 Candidatus Faecalibacterium gallistercoris
ACATCATGCTGGTCATCCCCAACATGATCGATCCCAGTGTGCCCATTGGCCCGGACGACAGCCACAATGTGGAAGTGGAGCGCTTCGGTGAGCCTGTGGTACCGGATTTCGAGATTCCCTACCACACCGAGATCATGGAGAGCTTCGACGGCATCGATCTGGACAGCGCCCGCCGCGTGGCCGGCAACGGCTTCTACTACCTGCTGGGCGACATTGCCCGTCTGCATGAGGCGGTGCTGGCTTATGCCCGCGATTTCATGATCAACAAGGGCTTTACCTATGTGATTCCTCCCTTTATGATGCACGGCAGCGTGGTGCAGGGTGTTATGAGCTTCCCTGAGATGGATGCCATGATGTATAAGATCGAGGGTGAGGATCTTTATCTGATCGGCACCAGCGAGCACACCATGATCGGCCGCTTTGTGGATCAGCTGATCCCCGAGGCCAAGCTGCCCCAGACCCTGACCAGCTACAGCCCCTGCTTCCGCAAGGAGAAGGGCGCCCACGGTCTGGAGGAGCGCGGTGTCTACCGCATCCATCAGTTCGAAAAGCAGGAGATGATCGTGGTCTGCAAGCCGGAAGACAGCATGGAGTGGTACGACAAGATGTGGCATAACAGCGTGGAGCTGTTCCGCAGCCTGGATATCCCCGTGCGTCAGCTGGAGTGCTGCTCCGGCGACCTGGCTGACCTGAAGGTCAAGAGCTGCGACATCGAGGCCTGGAGCCCCCGCCAGCAGAAATACTTCGAGGTGTGCAGCTGCTCCAATCTGGGCGACGCCCAGGCCCGCCGCCTCCACATCCGGGTCAAGGGCGCCGACGGCAAGAGCTATCTGGCCCACACCCTGAACAACACCTGCGTCGCGCCTCCCCGCATGCTGATCGCCTTCCTGGAGAACCATCTCCAGGCCGACGGCAGCGTGACCATCCCCAAGGTGCTGCAGCCCTACATGGGCGGCCTGGAGGTCATGGTCCCCAACCACAAGTAAACACAGCGCCCGCAAAAGCGCCGCGCTTTCCCTGAGTCCCGACCGCCGTCCGGTCGGGACTTTTTTTGACGGTGCCGGGCCGCTCTGGGCGGGGCAGAAAGGGGATGAGGGCCCTGGATGGCGCAGGGCAAAAAACTTTGTATTTTTTTCAAATTAGGTGTTGACAAACTGCGAAGGATTGGATATAATAATAAAGCGTTCTGCGGAGCGTGAAGTAAATATGGCGGTATAGCTCAGTTGGCTAGAGCATTCGGTTCATACCCGAAGTGTCACCGGTTCAAATCCAGTTACCGCTACCATTGACAGAGTTTCGCTAAAATAAGGGGGACGTCGCCTGCAATAGTGGGCGAGGATGTCGGAGATTTTAGCGAAGCTCTGTGTTTCTAAGGCCCGTTGGTCAAGCGGTTAAGACACGGCCCTTTCACGGCTGTAACATGGGTTCGATTCCCGTACGGGTCATACAAAAAAGTCCTTCAGCTTAGGCTGAAGGGCTTTTTTTACGCAAGCCGTACGAGGAATCGAACAGGGCGGCGGGCCGCAGCCCGCAAAATGGATCCAGTGGATCCATTTTAGCCCGCGGGTATTCCCGTACGGGTCACCAAAAGACCTCTCAGCTCAAGCTGGGAGGTTTCTTTTTTTGCAGCTGACGAAACGCAAAAGGCTCTGCATCACACGATGCAGGGCCTTTTGATTTGCTTTTATGATATGTTTTACGGTTCCTGCCGGCCCAGCTGCGCCGCTGCCAGACAGGCGAGGCCCAGGCCCAGCATGGGGAAGGCTGCCTCTGTGTCCAGCTGGCGCAGGGCGGAAAGAACGGTCACCGCCACACCCATGGCGAGAGCCACCCCACGCAGGATCAGGGGAACGAGGCGCGCGGCTTCGGCGGCAGGGGCCTGCCCGGGGGCGGGCTCTGCCGGGCCGCCCTGCATCAGCTCGTCAACGGAAACGCCCAGGGTCTCGGCCAGTTTGGGCAGGGAGGCGGCGTCCGGAAAAGAGAGATCCCGCTCCCATTTGCTCACCGCCTTGTCGGTGACGCCCATTTGATTGGCCAGCTCCAGCTGGGTCATCCCGCGCTCTTTGCGCAGGGCGGCGATGGTCGCGCCGAGGGTCTGCTGTTTCATAGTGTCCACGCTCCTTTTCTTGTTTGTGGGCATGATACCACACTGCCCCGGTAGAGGCAACCGACCCGCAGTTCGGCGCGCTCGACCGGCAGTTCAGCCGGGCTGCGCGGCGTTGGCGCGGCGGATGTACGTCAAAATGTCCCCCGGCTGCCAGACCAGCTCGTCCGCGCCGGCGGCCCGCAGCTCGTCCGCGCCGCGGAAGCCCCACACCGCGCCCAGGGCCGGCAGGCCGGCGTTGTGGCCGGTGGCGATGTCCACGTTGCTGTCGCCCACAAACAGGGTGGAGGCGGGGTCTGCGCCCAGGTCGGCCATCAGGCTGTAGACGCCGGCGGGGTCGGGCTTGACCGGCACGCCGGGGCGGCTGCCCCGCACCAGCGCGAAGGACCCGGGGGCGAAGTAATGGTCGATGATGCCGCCGCACAGGGCGTCCGCCTTGTTGGAAAAGACCGCCGTCTGGATGCCCTCGGCTTTGAGGGCGGCCAGCAGTTCCGGGATGCCGGGATAGGGGGCGGTCTTGTCCTCCTTGTGGGCGTCGTAGCGGGCGGTGAACTGGGCCAGGGTGGCGGCCAGCTGCTCGGGGCTGCGGCAGTCCGCCGGGGAGAAGCGCTCCACCAGCTTGGGGATGCCGTTGCCCACCATATGCTTGTACTGCTCCACCGTAAAGGCGGGCCAGCCGTTTTGGGCGCAGACCCAGTTGCCGGCGTCGGCCAGGTCGTCGATGGTGTTCAATAGGGTGCCGTCCAGATCAAAGAGGATGGTTTGGATCATAGGGTTCCTTCCTTTCAAGAAAGGCCGCACAGGTCTGCGCGTCGGCCAGCGGGATGCTCCGCACCGTTTCGCGCAGGCGGCCGGGATAGGCGAAGGTCAGGCTGGCCCGCCCCCGCAGCACCGCCCAGGGGCTCTGGGTGATGCGGAGGGCGGCCGCCGGGGAAAAGATACAGACACAGCACAGGCTCATCCGGCGCTGCCGCAGGAAAGTCAGCCGCCGGCCCACCGGCCAGGCCCCTTCCCGGAACAGGCCCTCGGCCTCAAAGGCCAGCCAGAGGGCGCAGACCGCCGCCGGCAGGGCCAGCAGAGGCACGGCCGCCGGCAGGGCCCAGGAGGCCACCAGCAGCAACAGCAGGAAAAAGGCCAGGCATCCCCCGCCCGGGGCCAGAAAGACCAGGCTGCGCCCCCGCACCTGGGCAAAGGTCAGGCGCCGGCGGGGCGGCATCTCGAAGCCGGGCAGCAGCCGGCGGACCAGGGCTTCCTGGCCGGCGCGGTAGACGAACAGGGGGTCGTCGGCGCTGCAGCTGCCCGCCGTCAGATAGACCGGGTAACAGCGCAGCAGGCGGGCCGCCGGGGACAAGCGCACCTCGGCGCAGGTCAGCCGGTCCAGCCGGAACCGCCGCTCCACCCGGAGGAACAGCCCGCCCCGGCTGGCCAGCACCCCGCCGCCCCGCCAGACGGTGTAGCGGACGGTGTGGCTGAAACTGCGCAGCAGGCTCGCCCCAAAGAGGAAGGTCCAGACCGTCAGGACCCAGGCCAGGCCGGCGGGCAGCCAGCGGGCCGCCCAGGCGGCCGCCTGGCCCAGCTGCTGCCAGGCGATCTGCCCGGCGGCGCTGTCGCTCTGGCGCATGGCCAGCCAGACCAGCAGCAGGGTGGACAGGCTGTTGGCCCCCAAAAGGACAAAGGCCAGCCGCTCGCCCCCCGCAGGGTGATAGACCTCCTGCTCGGGGGCGGGCATCAGGCAGTCGGCCAGCAGGGCCGCGTCCCGCCGCTTGAGGCAGAGGGTCACCGCCTGGCGCCGGGGCAGCAGGGCGGGGTAAAGGGTCACCCGGCAGGCCCCCGCCAGCCGGTAGGCGACCGGGCGCTCGATCTGGACCGCGGCCAGCTGGCTGCCCTGGATGGTGCGCTCGAAGGAGACCACCAGGTCCCACCGCAGCCGCAGCACCCCTTCGGCGTCCAGCTCCCAGCTGGAGGCATGGAGCATCACCCAGCTGACCGCCGCCAGCAGGCAGAACAAAACCAGGTCCTGGGCCAAAGCGGTGGAAAGGGCCGCCCAATCCCGCCGGAACAGGACCTGGACCAGGGGCACCAGGTAGAGCAGCAGGGTCCGCCGCATGAACCGCAGGGCAAAAAAGGGATGGTACCGCCGCCGCCCGGTCACGAGTCGTCCTCCCCGGCCAGGAGGGCTGCCGAAATGGCGTCGGCCGCCTCAAGGGGGATGCCGGGCAGCATGGCCCACATCCCCGGCGTAAAGATCAGCAGGACGCAGGCCCCCGCCAGCCGCAGCAGCGGGGTGCGGAAGATGAGGGCCGAGGTGATGCTGTGGCGGGGGATCACCCGCTCGACGGGGAAGGCCACCCCCAGATAAAGGGTCAGGGTGCGGCTGCCCAGGGTGGCCACAAAGCTGCAGGCCCGCACCCATACCACGAACACCAGGGCGGCCCAGCAGGCGCAGAACACGCACCCCAGCCAGAACCCCTGCCAGAACAGGAAGGGCGCGGCGACGGCCCCCGGCAGCGCCGCCCAGACGCAGAGGACGGCCCGCCCCCGGGGGGTGGGTGTGACCGCCGAAGCGGCAAGATCAAAAGGCTGTTCCATGGGCCGGCCTCCTTTCCAGCGGCTGGGGCAAATGTCGGGCGCGGGGCCAAAAGGCCCGCCTCGCCCTTATTATAGCCGGATTGCGGAGTAGCGTCAATGCGGGGGGCGGAGCGGGGGATGGTGAAAATTTTCAGCTTACCCGTGCGCATCGGCTCATAATATGGTATACTAAAAAGACCAATGCAATGCGCGTACGGCTCAGCCGGCGCGGGGAGGGGGAACCATGCTGATCGAAATCATCAAAGCCCTGCTGATGGGCATCGTCGAGGGCGTCACCGAGTGGCTGCCCATTTCTTCCACCGGGCACATGATCCTGGTGGAGCAGCTGATCCAGTTCGAGGCCAGCGACGCCTTTATCTCCATGTTCCGGGTGGTGATCCAGCTGGGGGCAATCATGGCGGTGGTGGTCCTGTTCTGGGGCAAGCTGTGGCCCTTCGGGCTGCGCCACGGCCGGGTCATCTCCAAGGCGCCGGTCTGGAGCCTCTGGTTCAAGGTGGCGGTGGCCACCCTGCCGGTGCTGGCCATCAGCCCGCTGGACGACTGGATGGAGGCCAGGTTCTACAACTACATCACGGTGGCCGCCATGCTGATCTTGTACGGCATCCTGTTCATCGTGGTGGAAAACCGGGGCGCGCCCGTCCGGGTGGCCCGGCTGGACCAGATCAGCTACCGGGAGGCGCTCATCATCGGCCTGTGGCAGACCCTGGCCATCATCCCCGGCACCTCCCGCAGCGGCGCCACCATTGTGGGCGGCCTGCTGCTGGGCCTGTCCCGGGCGGCGGTGGCCGAGTTTACATTCTACCTTGCCATCCCGGTCATGGCGGGGGCGTCCCTGCTCAAGGTGGTCAAGTTCGTCCTGGACGGCCAGGTCATGACCGGCACCGAGACGGCCATCCTGGTCACCGGCTGCCTGTCGGCCTTCGTGGTCAGCATGCTGGCCATCCGTTTCCTGATGGCCTACGTCAAGAGCCACGACTTCAAGTTCTTTGGCATCTACCGCATCGTGCTGGGCCTGCTGGTGCTGGGGGTGGCGGCCGTCACCGCATTCGCATAAGCCAAAAGAATCCTGCTGAGCCCCGGTTTGCGCCGGGGCTTTTGGTTTTTCTTTCCTAACCAGTGGGTTTGTGGTATACTTCGGTCAGAGAGAATCACCGAGGATCACCCGGCGGGCGCCGGCCCGCCTGCAAGGAGGAAAAACAAAGATGGAAGGTTCCGCTGTATATTACACCGATCTCCGCTGCCCGGTGGGCACCAGCCTGACCGACAAGCTGCGCCGGCTGTGCATCGCCGCAGGCATCCAGAATATCGAGATGGACGGACGGTTCGTCGCCATCAAAATGCACTTTGGCGAGCTGGGCAACCTGGCGTTCCTGCGGCCCAACTACGCCAAGGTGGTGGCCGATCTGTGCAAAGAGCAGGGCGGCATGCCCTTTTTGACCGACTGCAACACCCTGTACCCGGGCAAGCGGAAAAACGCCCTGGAGCACCTGGAGTGCGCCCAGCTGAACGGCTTCTGGCCCATGACCACCGGCTGCCAGATCCTGATCGGGGACGGCCTGCGGGGCACCGACGAAGTGGAGGTCCCCGTGCCCAACGGGGAATACTGCAAGACGGCCAAGATCGGCCGGGCCATTATGGACGCCGATGTCCTGATCAGCCTGACCCACTTCAAGGGCCACGAGTCCACCGGGTTTGGCGGCGCCATCAAGAACATCGGCATGGGCTGCGGCAGCCGGGCCGGCAAGATGGAGCAGCACTCCTCGGGCAAGCCCGCCGTCCAGCGGGAGCTGTGCCGGGGCTGCCGCCGCTGCGCCAAAGAGTGCGGCTCGGACGCCATCCACTACGACGCCGAGAACAAGGCCGTGATCGACTACGACCTATGCAAGGGCTGCGGCCGGTGCATCGGCGCGTGCAGCTTTGACGCCGTCTACTCCATCGACAGCAGCGCCAACGAGGAGCTGGACCGCAAGATGGCCGAGTATGCCGCGGCGGTCTGCGCCGGCCGGCCCTGCTTCCACATCAGCCTGGTGCAGGACATCAGCCCCAACTGCGACTGCCACGGCGAGAACGACGCACCCATCCTGCCGGATATTGGGATGTTTGCCTCTTTTGACCCGGTGGCCCTGGACCAGGCCTGCGCCGACGCCTGCCTGGCGGCCGCGCCCCTCCCCAACAGCCAGCTTGGCCAGAACCTGGCCCGCCCCGGCTGGAGCTGCCACCACGACCACTTCAAGGACTCCAACCCCAACATCGAGTGGAAGGCCACCCTGGAGCAGGCCGAAAAGATCGGCCTGGGCCGGCGCGCCTATGTGCTGAAGAAGATCTGATCGCACCGCACAGACAGAACTGCATAAAAAAGCCGCGGCCCCGGGTGTCGAACCACACGGGGCCGCGGTTTTTGCTGGATGTGTTATTTACTGCTGGGGGGCGGGGACCACGGCGTTCATGGCGCCGGCAAAGGCGTCCCAGTCCTCTTTCGAGCAGGTGGGGGCCTCCTCCACGCCGGCATCCGCCAGGACGGCGGCCTCGGCCTCGGGGTCCTCCAGGATGCGCTGGGCCGAGCTCTCGATCAGGGGCCAGGCCTCAGCAAAATTTTCCTGGTCCAGGGCGTCCAGGCTGCCAAACCAGCCGGACAGGCAGTCGTTCAGGCTTTCGGCGCTGCGGCCGGCGGCGCCGTTCTCCTCCGCCCAGTCCATCATGGACGCGGCGGCGGCCGCCTGCTTGAGAGAGGTGCCGGCGGTGCCGGGGCCCCAGCCCAGCCCGCGGGAAAAGGCTTCGGTGGGGTCGGTCAGGCCGTTGAAGCCGTTCTCGGTGCCGTCCACGCTGGGGGCGGGGCCGGTGTCGTCCTCCCCGGAGGGCACCGCCTGGGAGGCGGGGGCTTCGCTCAGGGCCTGGGACGACGAGGACGGAGCGGTGGAAGCGCTGCTGGCGGCTGTGGTGCAGCCGGCCAGGAACAGGGCGAGCGAGAAGGCCGCGCAGAACCCCGCCGCGCGGATGCGGGACCAAAGATTGCTTTTCATAGCAGATGACCTCCTTGAAACGCCGGATGGGGCGGCTGGATCGTTTGTTCCGGGTGCGCCGCAACAGGGCGCGCCCCGGGGGACTGCCGGGGGTGTGCAGCCGGGCCCCGACTGCTGTGTCCGGGCGGAACTTTTTGTCAGATCGTTTCTAATATCAGTATACTGTGCCGGGCCGCGGTTGTCAACATGAGCACAAAGTGCAAATATATTGCACTTTATGCAACTTGTTGGCGATTGACAGGGCATACCGGCCTTTGTATAATGAGCACATACAATGTCGGCTTGGGGGAAGGGAGGCGCAGGACCATGAAGCCGAAAGAGCGGATGCTGCGGACGCTGGAGCGGTTTTCCACCGCCATGCTGGCAGCCCTGGGCTATCTGCCGGCGGCCGGCCTGGTGCTGGCGGCGGGGGCGCTGCTGGCGTCGGCGGGGCTGGGCACGGTGGTGCCTGCTTTGCACTGGCCGCCGCTGGCCCTGGCGGGCAGCCTGGCCTACGACGGGATGATGGCGGTGGTCCAGAACCTGAGCATGGTGTTCTGCGTGGGCATCGCGGCGTTCCAGGCACGGCGGGAGAAACACCAGGCCGCCATGATCGCCCTGCTGTCCTACCTGGTCTTTTTGACGGCGGGGCACACCACCCTGGAGCAGCTGGGCCGGCTGGCCTCCGCCGACCCCGGCCTGGGGCTGTACGGCTCGGGCCAGGCCGTGGTGCTGGGCATCCAGACGGTGGACATGGGGGTCACGGGGGGCATCCTGCTGGGCTTTTTGACCGGCTGGGTCTACAACCGGACCAGCGGGAAAAAATTCCGTCCCGCGCCGCTGCGCCTTTACGGGGGCGCCCGGTGGAGCTTTTTGTGCATGACCGGCCTGGCGGCGGCTCTGGGGCTGGCCTCCTGCTTTGTCTGGCCGCCCATCCAGCAGGGGGTGGACAGCCTGACCGGCTGGATCGCCGCGGCAGGGGATGCGGGGCTGTTCCTCTACGGCTTTTTGGAGCGGGTCCTGATCCCCACCGGCCTGCACCATCTGGTGTACATCCCCTTCCAGTTCAGCTCCATCGGCGGCACCCTGACGGTGGGGGACCATGTCTACACCGGCGCTTACGCCGTGCTGATGGCCGAGTACAGCATAGGGCTGCCCTTTTCGGACAGCATCCGCTGGATGTACGCCGGCTTCACCAAGACCTTCGGGTATTTTGGGATCGTGGGGGCTTTTATCTGGTGCGCCCGGCCCGAAAAGCGCCGCCGCACCGCCGCCATGCTCTGCCCGCTGCTGCTGACCGCCACCCTGGCGTCGGTCACCGAGCCGCTGGACTTCCTGTTCTGCTTTTTGTCTCCGGTGCTCTGGCTGGCCCACGGGGTCATCGCCGGCGCCTTTATGGTGCTGCTGGATGTGTGCGGGGTCACCGGCTTTACCAGCGGGCTGCTGTCCTCCCTGGCCATGAACCTGTCCGCCGGGGTGGAGCGGACCCACTACCCGATGCTGTACCTGCTGGCTGCGGCGCAGATCGCCGTCTACTTCATCGTATTCAGTTTTCTGATCCGCCGCTTTGACCTGCGCACCCCCGGCCGGGAAGCCTCGGCCCCCACCCAGGCCCCCGCCGGGCGGGAAGGCGGCTTCCCCTTCCGGGCGCTGGTGGCCGCCCTGGGCGGCCGGGAAAACATCCTCCGGGTGGACAACTGCCTGACCCGGCTGCGGGTCTGGGTCCGCGACCCGGAGCGGCTGGACGAAAAGGCCCTCCACTCCCTTGCGCCGGACGGCCTGGGCTGCCACGGCAGAGAGGTGCAGCTGGTGTTTGGCTTTGACGCCGAGCAGCTGCGCCGCCAGCTGGACGAATTGCTGGAAAAGAATGCCCTCTCTACTTAAAACGATCCACCGCCCCTGTTCATTGCAGGGGCGGTTTAGTGTGTCGTGATACGGCACGCCAATGAGTTGACCGTGGGGTGGAAAAGCGCTATAATCGTAGAGCTGAAATCATACCGGGGAGGCAGGGATTGCCTCTCTTTTTGGGAGGACAGGATATGGAAAAGACTTACATGGACGAACGGATGCTGCTGGACGGCCTGTTCGCGTTTTTGGACCAGAGCGTCAGCCCCTTCCACGGGGCGGCGGCAGCCTGCCGCCTGCTGGAAAAGGCGGGCTATACCCTCTGCCCCGAAAGCCAGCCCTGGAAGCTGGAGGCCGGCGGCCGGTACTACACCACCCGCAACGGCACCGCAGTGCTGGCCTGGCGGATGCCCCGGGGCCGGCTGGCCGGCTGGCATGTGACGGCCAGCCACGGCGACTCGCCCACCTGGCGGCTCAAGGTGGCCGACATTGCGGAAGGGGGCTACCTCAAGGCCGAGACCGAGGGCTACGGCGGGATGATCGCCTCCACCTGGCTGGACCGGCCCCTGAGCGTGGCCGGCCGGCTGCTGATCCGGACCGAGGCCGGGGTGGAGAGCCGGCTGGTGGCTCCCGACCGGGCCCTGCTGTGCATCCCCAATCTCTGCATCCACTTTGACCGGGAGGCCAACGCCGGCAAGACCTGGAACTATCAGGTGGACCTGCAGCCCATCTGCGGCCTGGAAGGGGGCGCCCGTCTGATGGACGTCCTGGCCGCAGAGGCCGGCGTGGAAGCCGGGGACATCCTGGCCCACGACCTGGTCCTGTGCACCCGCCAGAAGGCCGAGCGGGTGGGGGTCAGCGGCGAGCTGTTCATGTCGGGGCGGATCGACGATCTGGAGTGCGCCTATACCACCCTCCAGGGCTTCCTGGCCGGCCGTGGGGAGGAAGAAGGCCGCGCCGACGTCTGGTGCATGTTCGACAACGAGGAGGTGGGCTCCTCCTCCCGGCAGGGCGCCCAGGGCACCCTGATGGCCGACGTCATGGCCCGCATCGAGGAGGCGTTGGGGGTCAGCCGGGACGAGAGCGTCCGGGCCCGGGCCAACAGCCTGCTGCTCAGCGCCGACAACGGCCACGCCACCCACCCCAACCACCCCGAAAAGAGCGACCCCCGCAGCCCGGTCCGGCTGGGCGGCGGCATCCTGCTCAAGTACAACGCCAGCCAGACCTACACCACCAGCGGCCTGACCGCCGCGGCGTTCCAGCGCATCTGCGAAAAGGCCGGGGTGCCGGTCCAGATCTTTGCCAACCGGGCCGACGTCCGGGGCGGCTCCACCCTGGGCAACCTGCTGGGCCACCAGATCGCCATCCCCATGGTGGACATCGGCCTGGCCCAGCTGGCCATGCACTCGGCGGTGGAGACGGCCAGCTGCTCCGACGCCCTGGCCATGGCCAAAGCCTGCGCCGTGTTCTACAACACCCCCCTGTCCCAGCCCGCCGACGGGGCGTGGAGCCTGGGCCTGTGAGGGGCCCGGCGGGGCGCTTTGCCCCCAGCCCCAGCGGGCGGCTCCACCTGGGCAACCTGGCCTGCAGCCTGCTGGCCTGGCTGTCGGCCAGGAGCCGGGGCGGCCGGGTGATCCTGCGCATCGAGGACCTGGACGCCGCCCGATGCCCCCGGGTCTATGCGGACCAGCTGGAGGAGGACCTCCGGTGGCTGGGCCTGGACTGGGACGAAGGGGGCTCCCGCGGGGGGCCTCACGGCCCCTATTACCAGAGCGAATGCGGCGAGATTTATACCAAAAGTTATAAAAAGCTGGAAGCAATGGGCCTTGTATACCCCTGCTTCTGCTCCCGGGCCCAGCTGCACGCGGCCAGCGCTCCCCATACCGCCGACGGCAACGTGGTCTACCCCGGCACCTGCCGGGGCCTGACCCCCGCCCAGGTGGCCGAAAAAAGCCGGGTGAAGGCCCCGGCCTGGCGCATCCGGGTGCCGGATGAGGAGATCGCCTTCACCGACCTGTGCATGGGGCCCTACCGGGAAAACCTGCTGGCCAGCTGCGGGGACTTCTACCTTCGCCGGGCCGACGGGGTCTTTGCCTACCAGCTGGCGGTGGTGGTGGACGACGCCCGGATGGGGGTCACCGAGGTGGTGCGCGGCGCCGACCTGCTCAGCTCGACGGCGCGGCAGATCTACCTGTACCGGCTGCTGGGGCTGACGCCGCCGGCCTTTGCCCACTGCCCGCTGCTGCTGGACGCGGAGGGCCGCCGCCTGTCCAAGCGGGACGGGGACCAGAGCCTGGAAAACCTCCGGGGCCGTTACACCGCCCCCGAGATCATCGGCAAGCTGGCCTATCTCTACGGCCTCCAGCCCGAGCCCGCCCCCCGCACCCCGGACAGCCTGCTGCCCGGTTTCGACTGGGCCAGGGTGCCCAAACACGACGTCCGGCTGGAGCCGGGGATGTTCGCATAAACAAAAAGGCTGCCCTGAACCGTGCAGCCTTTTTCCGTCCTTATGTTTTCCTTAGAATGACCCTGTATCCTGATGCCATGATCAAAAAGCGGAGGAGATACAGACTATGCTGAAAACACTGCGGGCCAGGGGCCTGTCCGACACATCGCTCAAGGAGATCGCCCTGGCGCTGATGGTGCTGGACCACATCCACTATTTCTTTTCCTTCACCGGCGCGGTGCCGGAATGGTTCTCGATGCTGGGGCGGGTGAGCGCGCCCCTGTTCCTGTTCTGCACGGCGGAGGGCTTTGCCCACACCCACGACCGCAGGACCTACCTGCTCCGCCTTTGGGGCATGGGGGCGGGGATGGGGCTGGTCCAGTTCGTGATCGGGGTCGGCCTGGGCCGCCGGGCGGACGGCTTTTATCCCATGAACGGCATCCTGCGGGACCTGACCGTGGCCTGCCTGCTGTGGCAGGGCATCGACTGGCTGCGGCAGCGCCGCCTGGGCCGTGCCCTGGCCCTTGTGGGCGGGGTGGGGGTGCTCTGGCCGGCGGTGTCGCTGGCACTGGTGGCCGCCCTGCCGCCGGCCGGGCAGCTGCCCCTGTACTTCCTCAGCTGGACGGTGCTGCCCAACTGGGCGTTCAGCACCGACGGCGGGGTATGGTTCATCCTGGGCGGGGTGCTGCTGTATGCCCTGCGCGGGCGCCGGAAAATCCAGGTCCTGGCCTGGGCGGCGTGGGCGTTTTGGATCGACATGGGCAGCGTGTCCTATCTGCTGCGGATGGGCGGCGGGATCAGCCTGGGCCAGGCGATGCTGCTCAGCTACCAGTGGATGGAGGTATTTGCCGCGCCCCTGATGCTGCTGTACAACGGGCAGCGGGGCGCGGGGCACAAGCAGCTGTTCTACTGGTTCTATCCGGCCCATGTGTATGGGCTGTACGCTGTATCCTGTGCGTGGATCTTGTTCCGGGGGTGAGACGATGGCCCATATCCTTGCGGTGGACGATGACGCCGACCTGCGGGCGGTGATCGCCGAGGCTCTGGGGCGGGACGGCCACTTTGTGCGGCTGCTGCCCGCCGGGACGGAGGTGACCGAGGCCCATTGCCGCTGGGCCGACCTGATCCTGCTGGATCTGCGGATGCCGGGGGAGGACGGCGCCGCCACCTGCCGCCGCATCCGTGCGCTGACCGACGCGCCCATCCTCTTTTTGACCGCCCTCAACGCCGAGGCCGACGTCCTGGAGGCGCTGGGCAGCGGCGGGGACGACTATCTGACCAAGCCGTTCCGGATCGGGGAGCTGCGGGCCCGGGTGGCGGCCCATCTGCGGCGGCAGCAGCGGACCCCCGCCCACCGGCTGGTGCGGGGCGGGGTGGTGTTTGACCTGGCGGCGGGGACGGCCGAAACGGAGCGCGGGCCGGTGACCCTGACCAAAGGGGAGTATGCGATCTGCGAGGTGCTGGCCCTCCACGCGGGGCAGACCTTCGGCAAGGAACAGCTGTACACCGAAGCGTTTGGCTACGAGCGGGCGGCGGACGCCAGCGCCGTCACCGAACACATCAAGAACATCCGGGCCAAGTTCCGCGCGGCGGGCTGCGAGCCGGTGGAGACGGTCTGGGGGGTGGGCTACCGTTGGAAACGATGAAAAAACGCCCCACCCTCCGCCAGGTGCTGGCGGGGTATCTGGTGACGACCGGCGGGCTGTGCCTGGTGGCCGCGGCGGTCTGGTGGGGGAGCTTTGGGGCTCTGGTACGGGCGGGGGTCATCTGGCCCGCCGACCGGATGAGCCAGCTGGCCTATGAGGCCAAGACCGCTGTGGAGGCCGCCGGGACCCTGCCCCCCGAGGCCCTGCCCGAGCGGTGCGGCTATCTGCTGCTGGACGGCGAAGGCCGGGTCCTCTCCACCAACCTCACCGGCCGGCGGCTGGAGGCCGCGCTGGAGCGCAGCCCCCGGGGCAGCCTGTGGAGCCCCTACCGCCTCCGGCTGCTGGAGGCGCCCCAGACCGACGGCACCGTCTACCTGTTCCAATACGACTACGCCGTCCACTATGCCGACCCGGCCCTGGACGGGACCCTGCCCGATTTCCAGACCTGCTGGCTGCTGGCCGGGGCGGGGGCGGTAGCCCTCATTGTTTTGGGGACCACCCGGCGCACCGGCCGCCTGCTGACCGCCGACGCCCAGCTGCTGTCCCGGGCGGCCGCCCAGGTGGCGGCCCGGGAGCTGGAGGGGGAGCCCTTCGGCGGGGCGCGGGTGCGGGAGTACGAGCAGGCCCTGGCCACCATGCAGACCCTGCGGGAAGAGCTGGCCGCCAGCCTGGCCGCCCAGTGGGAGGCCGACCGCCGCCGGGATACCCTGCTCAGCACCCTGACCCACGAGCTCAAGACCCCGCTGGCGGTCATCCTGGCCAGCGCCGAACTGCTGGCCGAGGAGGACCTGACCCCCGCCCAGCGGGAAAAGGCGGAGGCCATCCTCCGCCGGGCCGCCGAGATGCAGCGCACCGCCGCCCGCCTGCGGGGCATGACCCTGAAAAAGAAGTGATTGTAGCGTGTCGCAAAAGCGCCACGCTCCAGGGGGAACCCATTTCTGCCTGCTGCGCAGGACAGAAATTCCTTCCCCCTGGTATCCCCCTGGGGACAAAATTGAGCGCTGAACCGCGCACTCGCCGCAAAGCGGCTCGCACACTCTCAGCGCTCAATTTCCCTGTATGTGTCCCGTCCATCCGCACATGTCG